>JBBQII010000016.1:0-15580 GCA_038324795.1 Gemmatales bacterium | reverse complement strand
TGGAAGAAGACAACGACAAGCCCCTCGTGCGCACCGTGGGCGACGTGGCCGACATTCAATCCGCCGGCGGCGTCCCGGTCAGCGGCATCGGCCTGGTCGTCGGCCTCGACGGGACTGGTGGCGGTGTCCCACCGGGCAACTACCGGCAAATGGCCGAGGAATACCTGAAGCGCAACAAGATCGACAATGCGAAAGACTGGCTCGATTCACCGAACAACGCTGTAGTATTGATCAGTGCCGAGATCCCCGCTGGCTCGCGCCGCGGTGATCGCGTGAACATCGAAGTGACGCTGCCCCCGGGCAGCAAAGTTAAAAGTCTGCGCGGCGGCTACCTGCTGGAAACGTCGCTGGCGACCTACGCAACTCAGTCGCAGGTTCGCAACTACCTCGAACAAACCACCGACGTCAAACCCGTGAACACCGGCGACAGCCTGCTGAAGGGCCATTCGCTCGTCGCTGCCGAGGGACCGTTGCATGTCGCGCTGAAGGATAAAGAGAACAGCGACCGCGAGTCGGGTGACACGATCGAGTCGGGCATGCGGCGCGGCTTCGTCTGGAAGGGCGGCCGCACCAAATCCGATCAGCCGTACTATCTGATCCTCAATCCGCAGAATCAACTTTACCGCATCTCGATGACCGTGGCCGACCGCATCAACGAGACGTTCCATGGTCCCGGCACGCCGGAGAAGATCGCGGTGGCTCGCAGCAAGGAGACGGTCGTCGTCACCATCCCGCCGCACGCCCGCGGCAACCCGGCCCATTTCCTGCGCGTGGTGCGCATGATCCCGATCGACCGTGTCGACGACGCGTACCGCCGCCGGCTGGAAGAACAGGTGATGCAGCCCGAAACTTGCCTTTCAGCCGCGCTGCGGCTCGAAGCGCTTGGCCGGGATACGATCCCGGTACTGATGAACGCGTTGAAACAAAGCCCTTACCCGCTGGTGCGCTTCGCCGCCGCGGAAAGTCTGGCGTACCTGGGCGAACCGATCGCCGCGCAGGAACTGGCGAAACTCGCCGAGGAACACCCCAGCCTTCAAGGGTTGAGCCTGACCGCGCTGTCGTCGCTTGACGAGGCGGCAAGTAACTTTGCACTGCTTGAGTTGCTTGCCAGTGAACAGCCGGAAGTTCGCTACGGCGCGTTCCGTGCCCTGCGTGAACTCGACCCGCGCGGCGATACGTCGCGCGGGCTGCTCATGAACAAATCGTTCTGGCTGCACCCGCTCGCGCCGAAGTCGACGCCGCTGGTGCATCTGTTGACAGGCAACCGCGCGGAAGTGGTCGTATTCGGCCAGAAGGCGCAACTGGTCGGCCCGTTTTCACTGCGGGCCGGGCCGGACCTGATCCTGACAGCGAAGGCAGGCGACACGAAGTGCACCATCAGTCGTTTCGCGGTGAACAAGTCGGAACGGATCGAACAATGTTCGCTGTCGATTGTCGAAATCGTTAGAACAATGGCGGAGATGGGGGCGCTCTACGAGGACGTGGCCCAGATGCTGATGCAGGCTCGCGATACCAAAGCGTTGACCTGTGACCTGGCCATCGACGCATTGCCCAAGCATGTGCCCGTCCAGAAACTGGCGCAGAACGCTCACGTCGACAAGAAGATGGAGAACGAAGCGGAACTGCTGAAGAGCAGCACGCAGGAACAGGCCGAGCCGCCGAGCGTCTTCGACCGCCCCGGGCGGAAGTAGTAGCCGTCACTCGCCCAGTCGCCCCGTTCCGCGCAGGAAGGCAGCATGCTGAAACGCCTGGAGCTTGTCGGGTTCAAGAGCTTCGCGGAGAAGACGCGCTTCGACTTTCCGCACGGCATCACTGCGATTGTCGGGCCCAACGGCTCGGGCAAAAGCAATATCGTCGATGCCGTCCGCTGGATCCTCGGCGAGCAGAGCGCCAAAAGCCTGCGCGGCGGCGAGATGGCCGACGTCATCTTCAACGGCTCGGCCAGCCGCAAAAGCCTGGGCCTGGCCGAAGTCACCATGACGTTCGACAACGCCCAAAGACACCTCAACATCGACACCGATGAAGTGCAGATCACCCGGCGAGTCTACCGCGATGGCACCGGCGAATACCTCATCAACAACACCATGTCGCGCCTCAAGGACATCAAGGAGATGTTCCTCGGCAGCGGTGCCGGGGCCGGGGCCTACTCGATCATCGAGCAGGGCCGGGTCGACGCGCTGTTGCAGGCATCGACCAAGGATCGCCGCAATATCTTCGAGGAAGCGGCCGGCATCAGCCGGTTCAAGGCTCGCAAGATCGAGACACTTCGCAAGCTGGAAAACGTCGACCTGAATCTATCGCGCGTGCGCGACATCATCAGCGAGGTCGAAAAGCAGCTTCGCCGGGTGCGGTTGGAAGCATCCAAAGCGCAGCGGTTTCAGGAATACTCCGGCCGGTTGCGAGACCTGCGGATCGGTGCCGGCCTTCGCGAGTTCACTCAGTTCACCGCGAAGTTGACCGAAGAATCAGCCGCGCTCGAAGCGTTGCGAACCGAGTTGGGCCAGGCGACCATCCAGGCCGCGACATCCGAGAACGAAGCCCGCGAACTGGAAGCATCGCTGACCGACGTGGAAGCCCGCCTCGACATCGCGATGGCGGAACTGGCCGGGTATCAGCAGCAGATTGCCGCACAGGCCGCCCATCTGGACGCAGAAGCGGCCAAGGCCGACGACCTCGACAAACAGGAATCCGAATCGCGCCGCCGCAGCATCGAGTTGGCGCGACTCGTGCGCGACACGGCCATGACCGCCGCCGATGCGGGTGCAGAGTTGCAGGATGCTGCCGACCAGGCGGGCCGGCAGCGCTTGCGTGTGGAACAACTGGAAACCGCGTTGGCGGAAGTCGATCGCGAGTTGACGCACCTGCAGAAACAGTTGCAGGAAGATCGTGGGTCGCAGGTCGATCTCGTCCGCCAGGCCGGCACGCTGCAGACGCAGGCCGAGTCGACGAAGCAGCAACTGGAACGCTTCTACCGCGACCGCGAAGCGCGCCGCCGCAAGGCTGACCAGAAGTCGGCCGAACGCGGCTCTGTCGGGCGCGTGCTGCAGGACCTCGAACGCACCGGCGCGGACTTGCAGCAACGGCTGTCGCTGGTCAAGCAAGCTCATGCGCAGCGGCTGCAGGAGCGCGACGATCTGCGCCGCCGGGCCGACATGAAGCAGCAGGAGATTGCCGAACTGAATGTACGCCGCGGCGGCCTGCGCGGACGCATTGAAGTGCTGGAAGGACTCGAGCGCAGCCAGGAGGGGCTTGGTGAAGGCGTTCGCGAAGTCATCACCTTGTTGAACGCGGAGCGAGCCGGTGCTGCCCCGGCCCTGTCCGAAACGATCATCGGCTTCGTGGCAGACTACCTGAGCGTGCCGCGCGATGTCGCCCCGCTGATCGACCTGGCACTCGGCGACACGGCACAGAAGTTCATCGTCCGCGATGCGGGCAAGCTCGATCAACTGCTCGACGCGCGCGAACGCCCGTTCGCGGGCCGCGTTGCCTTCCTGCCGTTGCTGCCGCTGGAACCATTGGCCGAAGGCGACGAAACCGCGACGGCCGACCGCTGGGTCACTTGCGACCACTCCGAACTGGCAGGCCTGCCGCGGCAACTGCTGGGCAACGTGCGCATCGTTCCCGATCTGCTGACGGCCCGACTGATGGCCGGCGATCCGGAGTTCACGGGTTACCGCTTCATCACGAAGCAGGGCGAACTGCTCGACCTCGACGGCACACTGACAGTAGGCACCCATCACGCCGAAGCGGGCATCCTGTCGCGGAAAAGCGAGTTGCGCGAACTGCGGGCGCAAGCGGTCGCGCTCGATGCCGAGAACGCACGGGCCGAGCGCGATCTGAACTCACTGCGAGAAGAGATTGATGCACTCGAAGCACCGATCCACGGCCTCGAGCAGGAGATCGGCCTGCTCGCCAATCAGGCGGGCGACTTGCAGACGCAGGTGCTGACCCACCGCCAGAACCAGGCCCGACTCGATGACGAGCTATCACTGCACCAGGCCGAGATGCAGATTCTGGAAGGCGAGATTCTTTCACTGGAAACCGCATGGAAGGACGCACGCGACAGAGCCGAAATTGCCGAGCGCGATGCCGCCGCCTTGCGCCGCCGAATTGAAGAGGCGGATAAGCGAATCCAGTCGCTGGAACAAGAACGTGTGGTTCGCCGTCAGGAACATACCGCCGGGCAGGTGGCGTTCGCGCAGGTGGAAGAACGCCTGAACGCGTTGCGGGCCCGCTTCGAGCAGATCGAGGCCGACCTGCGGCGCGGCCGCGAGGAATCGTTCCGCGTTGATCGGCACGAGCAGGTGCTGCACGCCCGACAGGTTGAATGTCAGGCCGCCCGGCTGAATGCCGGGGCCGAGTTGGCGATGCTGCATCATCATCTCGAGCAGTGCGAACGCGAGAGCAACGATCTGACCGAACGCCGCGATACGGAACGCGAACGGCGGCGCGTCCTCGTCGAGCAGTTGCAGACAGTGCGGGCCGCATCGCAGGAACAGTTGACGCAGTTGCACCAGCGGGAACTCAGTGTGCGCGATCTCGACAATGCACGCGAGACACTGCTGGCCCGGCTGCGCGAAGACTACCAGGTCGAACTTGAGTCAATCACCGGGCCGCCGCCGGAGATCGGCGATACCGAAGCGGTCAATGCCGAGATCACCCAACTGCGAGACCGCATCCGCAAGCTTGGCAACGTCAGCCTGGAATCGCTGCAGGAACTGCAGGAAGTCGAAACCCGTTCGCGTGACCTGCAGAGCCAGCACGACGATCTGATCGGGGCTCAACACTCGCTGATGGAGATCATCAACAAGATCAATGTCGACAGCCGCAAGCTGTTCAGCGAGACCTACGAAACAATCCGGACCAACTTTCAGGAACTGTTCCGCAAGCTGTTCGGCGGCGGCATGGCGGACGTGATTCTCGAAAACCCCGACGACGTGCTGGAAAGCGGCATCGAGATCGTCGCCAGGCCGCCCGGCAAGGAACTGCGCAGTATCTCGCTCCTGAGCGGTGGCGAAAAGACGCTGACCGCCGTCGGCCTGCTGTTCGCCATCTTCCGCAGCAAGCCCAGCCCGTTCTGCCTTCTCGATGAAGTCGATGCCGCCCTCGATGAAGCGAACACTACGCGCCTCGCCAACGTGTTGCGCGAGTTCCTCGACCGCTCGCAATTCATCATCATCACCCACAAAAAACGCACCATGGCCGCCGCCGATGTCCTCTACGGCATCACCATGCAGGAATCAGGTGTCTCGAAACAAATTGCCGTACGCTTCGAGGACTGGCCCGAGGATGAAGCGGAAACGGCTGCGGCGTAGAAGGAGGGCATATCGTTTTGTGCCGGACGAGCACATTCGTTGCCTCAAGTATTCTCTGCATCTTGCAGAATCGTGTTGAGGCAATACCCCAACCGCTCTTCGCCGATGCAGTAGGATTTTCATCGATTGGGGGAAGAGATGCGCGTTTCGTCATGGGCCATGAAGTTTGCAGCGACTTTGTTGCTTGTACTGGTTGCCTGGTATTGTTACGACGAGTTTTACCAGTCGAATTGGTAGCCTTGGAAGGTCGATGAGTCACTTCGCGAGGGCGATCATCTAATTAGACTGATCGACGAGTTTCGGGTTGAGCATAGTCGATATCCGCAATCGCTTCTTGAACTGTGAGATTCATTGAAAACTTCCATCATTCCGCCCACAGCAGGCACTGAGCAATGGGAGTATGCCTGCTTTCCAGATCGTGATTATTTTCACCTTGGATTCGAAGGTCGCCATCATCTGAAGGGGTACTCATACTCCTCAGAAGGATTGGCGTGGCGGTTCCGGGAATCATAAAGTTCGATCGCGATGGTCGCGTACTCTGAAGCAGCCTTCAGAGGAGTGATCGCATCACTCTGGGCGAGAGAATAGGCGGTAGTTCCGGCGAGAAGTTGCTCGTCGTCCCCACCAGTCATCTCGGGTTCGCATGCAACTCCCGCAATCATGTCCCACAGCCCATGCGGCCGGCGATGCTCCCAACGCGGATTCGGAAAGTCCTCACGGCACTCGCAGAGCGTAAGCGGGAAAGTGTTTTCGGTCTGCTTGATTCTCTCATTCTTAAAAGTCGCGATCTCCTCCCCGATTCTTTCGCTCTTCACTTATCCATACAAGGGGCCAAGCCGATCATCCCTCCCGAAGTGAAGAGAAACCGGAGCGATTGCCCCGCGCAGCATTCGAGCCGATTCGCCGGGTTGCGGGAAGGGCCGTTTCGCGTGGTAATAACGCGAAACGCGGTCGTACTGGCAGAGTTGATCACCGGCATCGAATGATTCTCACGATCTCGCGACCTCAGGCAAGAACCATTCCTAACGGGAAGGATCAACGTCTTCCGGTGAGAGACAAGCGTGGGGTGAGGCAGCGAACCACTGAAACGGACCGCCAATCGGCCCACTGCTCAAACTGTTCGACAAGCCCCGGACGCTGTGTTTACGTGACGGCCAGTCAATCTGCTCTGGTCCGGCCAAGGCGGCCGGACGTGACCCAGCACGCGATGCTGCCGACTGCACTCAGGCCTGAGTACAGCCACGGGAGGTAACTGTACTCCTCCTGTTTCGGGTTCAGCCCGACGAACACGAACAGCACCGTGGACATAAGCAGCACGAGAGCCAGCCCGAACGTCACCAGGTACATCGAATCGCGCCATCCGTTCATGGTCGTCTCCGGAAGAGGAAGGGGAACTATCTCACATCGCCACTCGACCAGTGGCCGAAAAGCCCACACGCGCGTCGGCGGGGCGACGACACGCGGGGTGTGGTGGTCAGTGCAGGCATGCCAGACGGCTGCAGCTACCGCCCGCAGCTTGCGAGCCTTCGAAACGAAGGCCCGACCGGCTGACGGGCGACAACCCGCCCGTCGCACCTCCGAGCCGATCTCGGCGTACACCGTGCGGGCCACACGTACCGCCAGCCGACTGCGGCGGTCGAGGTGGATTAGCCCCTGATCCCCGGATGCGTAGTAGTTGTCGGCGACGTCCAACAGTCGCAGAACAGCGCGGGCGGTGGTCGCGTCGTCGAGCGAGCGGTCCTTCGGCGGTTCGCCGCCGAGCCATTCGAGCGGCAGGTACAGCCGGCCGCGGGACCAGTCCTCGGCCACATCGCGGGCGATGTTCGTCAACTGCATGGCGACGCCCAGGTGCCCGGCATGGACCACTGCCTGCTCGTCAGCCACGCCCATCGCGTGGCACATCATCAGCCCCACCACGCCAGCTACCCGGTGGCAGTATAACAGCAGTTCATCAAGTGTGCGGTATCGGGTGCCGGCGGCGTCCATCGCCATGCCGGCCAGCAGTTCGTCCGGGTACTCGCGAGGCAGGCGGATGTCGGACACCACCGTGGCGAGCATGTTCCCCGCCGGCGAGCGGGTTGGCCGGCCGGCATAGATCGCATCCAGGTCGGCTCGCAATTCCACGAGCGCGACTGCGGCGGCAAGCGACGTTGGGGCCAGGTCAATGGCGTCGTCAGCATAGCGGCACCAGGCGTAGAGCTTCTCGGCGTGGCCGCGAGCCGCTGGCGACAACAGCCGGGCGGCCAGAGCGAAGCTCTTCGAGTGGCGGCGAATGATGGCACGCTCGACTGGTTCGTTCATGCCGCGCCACGCTGTAATTGGTAATCACTTTCGATGAGCCCAACCGTCGCTTTGGCAGAGTTCACAACGCCCGGCACGCCCGCACCGGGATGCGTACCGGCACCGACGAAGTACAGGCCCGGAATGTTCGCGTCGCGGTTGTGCGGGCGGAAGTAAGCGCTCTGGGTGAGCAGCGGGGCCACCGAGAACGCCGAGCCGTGGTAGGCGTTCAACTCGGTGCGGAAGTTCTCCGGCGTGAAGATACGGCGGGTGACGATGTTCGCCCGCAGGCCGGGCAGGTGCGCTTCGAGAGCTTCCAGGATGCGGTCGGCGTAGATCGGGCCGAACGTCTCCCAGTCCACATTTGCCTGACCCAGGTGCGGCACCGGGCTGAGGACGTAGAACGCCTCCCCGCCGGGCGGGGCGAGCGACGGGTCCGTCACCGTCGGGGCGTGCAGGTACAGGCTGAAGTCGTCCGGCACCTGATGGCCGTGGAAGATGTCGTCGAGCAGCCCCTTGTAACGCGGGCCGAACAGGATGGTGTGGTGCGCGAGATCCGGATACCGGATGCGTGTGCCGAAATAGATCACCATCAGCGACATCGACCACTTCATCCGTTCCAGTCGTCGGGCCGGTGCCTTCGCCCGCGGCTCGTCGCGGTACAGGTTGGCGTAGGTGTGGTGCAGGTCGGCGTTCGACACCACGATGTCGAACGCTTCGGTACCGGCATCGGTGGTCACCAAGTGCTTATGACCTGCAACGGTGATGCCTCGAACGGGGCTGCTCAGTCGGATATCCCCGCCGCAGTCGCTGAGCAGTTTCACCAGTCCGCGGACCAGCGCCCCGGTACCGCCCTTCGGGAAGAACACGCCCCACTCGCGTTCTAAATGATGGATCAGCGTGTAGATGGCGCTGGTCTGGTACGGGTTGCCGCCGACCAGCAGCGGGTGGAACGAGAACGCCTGCCGCAGGTGTTCGCTCTTGATGAACCGGCTGACGGTGGCGTACACACTGCGGTCTGCCCGAAGCGCCGCCAGATGCGGGGCGACCTTGACCATGTCCCAGAAACGCAGGAATGGCGTTGCCCCGAGTTCGGTGTAGCCTTTGGCGAACACCTTCTTGGTGTAGGCGTGGAAGCGGCGGTAGCCGTCGAGGTCGGTCGGGCTGATGCGGCGGATCTGCTCCTCAAGCGCGCCCGCTTCGCCGACATAGTCGAACCGCGTGCCGTCCGGCCAGATCAGGCGGTAGAAGGGGGTGACGGGGAGCAATTCGACGTAGTCGCTCAGCTTGCGGCCAGCGACCTTGAAGATCTCTTCCAGGCACTCCGGGGCGGTGATGACCGTCGGCCCGGCGTCGAACGTGAACCCCTGGTCTTCGTACACGTAGGCCCGGCCGCCCGGCTTGTCGCGTGCCTCGAAGATTGTGGTGCGGGCGCCCAGCGCCTGCAAGCGAGCGGCGGCTGCCAGTCCGCCGAACCCGCTGCCGATCACCGCCGCCCGCACGTTACGCATGAATCACCGCCTGAGGCGGGTTGGCCCGCTTGCGGAGCATCATGACAGAAGCCACGAGGGCGAGGACCATGAACGTCAACACCCCCAGTTCAATCATCAGGTGGCGGAACACGTCCTCCGAATCGAGCTTACGCTCGGTCAATTCGGCCGTGATGACAAGCACCCGACGGACGGCCGCGATCAGTCCGATGAGCAGGAACGGTTCCGGGGCCAGAGTATGCTCGCGGAAAGACACCTGCACCGTGTACAGGATTTCGACCACCAGCAGCACCAGCAGCAACTGCTCAATCAGCTGCACCACCGCCTCGCTGTTTAAGCTGACGGTGAACAGGTGGCGGCTGAAGTTGAGGGCGGTAGCGGCGAGCAGGTACAAGGCGGTGCCGGCCAGGAGCGCCCCCAGGCCGACGAAGATAACGTCCTCCATCAGCCGGAACACCCGGGTGATTACGGTCCGCGTTCGATCGCTCACCATCTGTTCGGTGACCATCTGAGTCCTCGTGTATTCCGCTCAGCTTCGGATCAGCCGATCCAGTTCGCTCCGCACGTCGGCCAGTGCCGGGTGCGGCCCAACGGCCGCGGTCAAGTCGCGGTAAGCTTCGGCAAGTGCGGCTCGCACCGGCCCGACCGGGTCCGGGCCGAGGGTAGCGAGCAGGTCGCGGGCAACAGCGGCGGCATCGCCTGAGCCAGCGGCCAGCTTCGCGCCGCGGACCTGAAGGGCGTCGAATCTGGCGGCGGGCATGCGCTCGGCGGCCCACGCCCACGGCCACGTGATGCGGCCGTGGATGAGGTCTTCGGGATGCTTGATCGGCCCGGCCGCACCGGTCAGTTCGCCAAGGTCATTCTGCATTTGCAGCCCGACGCCCACTTGGACGCCGAATTTGCGAACCGCCGCGATCACGTCGGCGTCACCCCCGGCCGCCGTCGCCCCCAACTCGGCCGCCATGCCCATGAGTGCGCCGGTCTTCCATTCGCTGACGACACGGCAGACGGAGATCACTTCCGACGGGTGCAGGTCGCCGATGCGCGCGGCCAAGTCGAGCGCCTGGCCCTCGTGGCACACACGCACCGCGTCTGCCCAAAGGCGATGAAGGTCTAGCTCAGTCGCCGCCGGCAAGTCGAGACTTTTGAGCAGGGTCTGCGGCCAGAAGTACAGCCAATTACCGATGTTCAAGGCCGCCGGCATGCCGATCAGCCGGTGCAGGGCCGAGCGCCCCCGCCGCTGGATCGAACCGTCCTCAATGTCATCGACGACGAGCGACCCGGCGTGCAGCAGTTCCACCAGCAGCGGCAACTCCGGGGGCAGGTCGTCGTCGCGCCCGGCCAGCGACCACGCCAGCGTAACCAATCGGCCGCGAAATCGCTTGCCCGGTCGGTTCAGGAACTCGGCCACCGGGCCGACGAGTGCAGCCTCCCAGAGGGACGCGGGCACGCCGTCAGGCACCGGCTGAATCTGCCGTAGCAGGCCCACCAGCGGGTCAGTCTTCAGCCGCGCCGGGCTTAGAGTGTTTGCGACAGGCATCGTTTTGCCTCCGGACGGCGGATAAGTCGGGAGAGATCCACGGGCGGCGGCCAGCCGACCACTATTCGGGCGGCGTCCACGGCGCCGAACTGCAGCGAATAAAATCGGCCCATAAGCGAGTCGGGCAGCGAACGGTACAGCCGCCGGAACACCTGCCAGCGCTGCTCGGGCACGACCATCGTGAACAACAGGCGGTTTAGGAAACGGGCGAACCTCTGCCGCGGGGCGAACCGGCGGGCGAGTTTTGCCGCCGCTGCCGAAGCGCCCTGCGGCGAGGCGCTGGCAATCGCCACCGCCAGCCGCACTGCCAACGGGAACGAGTACCCCGTCGCCGGGTGGAACCACCCACCCGCGTAACCGGCGACCAACGGCCCAGTCGGCTGGACGGCGATAGGTGCACTGGCCCACGGCATCGGCAATGCGCCGGCTTCTTCGCGGACAACCTGCCAGCGGCCGACGTTGCGCGACTCGATGTGGTCAGTCACTCGCTGCCGGAGTTTCGGTTTGTCGAGATCGGGGCCATCGGAGAAGTACGTGTCTTCGACCAGAACGCGGTGCGGAGTAAACGGCAGCGTGTACAGGAAGCGGTAACCGTCGTCCTGCGGCACGGTGGCATCCATCACCGTCGGCAGCGGTTCCGGCCACGGGCGTTCGGTTTCAATCTCCAGCCCCAAAAACTTCTGGTACCCGGTCGCAGTCGGTTGCTCGCCCGCCGCCTGCCCGCGGGCGTCGATCACGCACAGGGCCTCAAGTTCCGTCCCGTCGTTCAATCGCACCCGTTTGCCGTCGATCATTTCGGCGTCCGTCGACGTCAGCAGTTCGCACCCGCTGGTTTGCACCGCGTCCGCGAGTTGTTCCGATCGGATCGAGGCGTAGCGTGTGGAAACCCGGCGTGTGAATGTCGGGAAGTGAACGACATATTCCGGCCACTCGGCTGCGATCAGCGGCCGCACGAACGGTTCGGCGTCCGGCGGCAGGTCGCCGGCGTGGAACGACCATGTGTGATTGCCGCCGGGCCGACGCCCGCGTTCGACGACCACGACGCGAGCCCGCGGCTGACGCTGCCGCAACGCCAAGGCAATCAGACTGCCCTGAAGCCCGCCGCCGACGATGATGTAGTCTCGTTGACTCACGCCAAGGCTCTTTGGGAGAGTGAAACCGGGCGGAAGACGCCAGATTCCAGGGGAAACGGATCGGCCCCGGTCCATCGTGCGGCAGCATGGAGCAGGATGTGCGGCACGGCCACCGCGCTTAGCCCGAGAAACACCGCTTGAACCATCACCGGCCGGAACTCGCGGCCGTCGGCAAACCACCACGCCGTTATTCCCGTCGCAACGACCGCTGATGCCGCCATCGGTGCGGCAGCCGTCATGACCCGCGTCAACCCTCGCCAGGGATTCGAGGGGTCGGCTCGGCGGGCCAATTCCATCAACTCACGTGTCGAATGCCAGCCGCAGAAGTACACCGCGAAGCTGACCAATGTCGGCGCGACAGCGAACAAAGTAGCGAAGCCCGCCTTGCGGGCGGCGCTGCCAACGGTATTGCACGCGGGCAGACTCACAACGAAGAACACCGCCACCGCCCACAACAGCGGCTGCACGGCATTGACTGCCGCTCGCGTTCGCTCAATGTCGCCGCCAGGAACAACCCACGCGAGCAGTTCCGCCACTTCGGACTGCCGGAACAGCAGCGGAACCCAGATCACCATGCCGCCTTCGACCGTTCGCAGCGGTTGTCGCACGCCCGCTTCGTCGCCGAAGTGGACGGCGGATATCAGGAAGAACATTGCGACGGTGAGTAAAGGAGACGCGAACCAGCCGGCCACCACCAGCCCGGCGATGCCCAGGTAGGCGAGGCCGAACCCGGCGAACCAGTACCGCCCCAGCAGCGGGCGGAACAGCTCGCGGCCAAACAGATGATCAAGCCCTCCGTGCGGCATGCCGACGACGGCCACCAGCACGGCCAGTCCGACGACCATGAAAGCGGGCGTGAGATGTTCCATCGCCCGCCTCCAATTACACCATCGGAATCCGCCGTTATACCATCACCGTCCGTTCGTCTTCCAGCCGTTCCTGGGGCGACATCGCTTCTGTCTTGGCCCGCGCAATCAGGTAGATGAGCACCCCGAACCCGGCCTTGGCGGTGATGTCGGCGATGGCGTACCCGACCTGAATTCCGACCGCCCCGAGGGCCGACCTCTCGCCGACGATGCCCGGGACTGCGCCCGGCAGCGAGTCGCCGTAGATGGCGTACGCGATCGGGTAGAA
The DNA here is from genome assembly GCA_038324795.1 of Gemmatales bacterium. Classification (GTDB taxonomy): domain Bacteria; phylum Planctomycetota; class Planctomycetia; order Gemmatales; family Gemmataceae; genus JAIOQJ01. Next base: position 2,688 of record JBBQII010000016.1, on the reverse strand, counting down.
CGTCCAAGTTATCAGGATGACAACCCGGGCGATGGAGATCAGCCCTCGGGCTTCTTGTGGCTGATTGTCAAGGGACTTGGTCAATTCCACCCAGAGCACGTACAGGATGTAGAAGAACGGGACTGATGACAACAGGCCCCAAACCAGCCGAGTCGACCAGTTGTTCGACACTTCCCCCGGGTACCCGAGTCCGATCATCAGGGCGGCCGCGATCACCAGCTTGAGCAGGAGTGGGCGGGCGACGGCTTTCGACAAGGCCAAGACGGCGACCAGTTCGACCATCAGCAGAGGAACGGTCAGGATCCAGTCGGCGTACCGGTAAAAGTCGTTGAACGCTTTCCCGGACCCGGCGTACGAGCCGGGCCCGCCCTCGCTGGCGGCCTTCTCGAACGCGTATGCTGCTTGCCAACTGGTACGAATCATGAAGTAGTGGTAACAGGCGATCGACACCACGATCCCGGACACCAGCAGCGCCGGTTGGTACTTTCGGGCGACGGTCGATCGGGCGAAGAAGAAGAATAGGGCGGCGGCGCCCATGGTAGCCACCGTCATCGAAAAGACGTTGTCCACCAAGTTGTACTGGAACAGGTCAAGCGTCTGAACGGCTGCGAATGGTATCACGTTTGGATCCTCCGGCGGCTGTCGTTAAACGAGATAGCTCACCCACCGCCGCGGAAGCGGGTCGAGCGGTCCATCAATACGGCAGAAACGCTCTCGAAGCCCGCACGCGAGGGCAGCGAGACAGATGCCACGTTCAATCCCGTTACGGGCGAGCGCGGCGCTGAAAAAGGTCCGGCGGAACGGTAGCAAACTCGAAGCCGTGACTGGCTCGGGCAGGTCCGGTTCACGGTGGAGAGAGTCAAGCCGCTGCTTCGGATAAGTACCCACATCTCTAGCCGCGAGGACGGGCGAACCGCAACAAATTCCTTGATTTTTCTGCTTTGTGCCTCCCGCGGCCCGGCGGGCGAGCCAGTGGTGGGCGTCAACAATCTGACGTTGGCCGTGCGGCAGCGGGGATGTCGGCAGGTCGTGGACAGCCCCCGCATTTAAAGGTGCAAGGGGCCGAAAAATTGCAAGTCACCGGCGGAATCAGAAACCCAGCACTCCCAGCCCCTGCCAGGCACCCAGGCCTGCGAGTGCCGCCAGCAGGCTCAGGGCCAGCGCCCACTTTATAACATAGATGCGTTTCTGGAAGCGCTGTTCAATCGAAGGACTGATCGCAACCTGTTCCAGGAAGCGAACACGCTTCTCAATGCTCGAATGCAGCCATGTGTGCAGCCAGCCGGTGATGAGCCTGAAGATCCAGTGTACCTTGCCGCTGACGGTTGCCCCGCGCCACAACGGTTGTGGCTTGGTCAACCCGTTGATCGCATCGACACGGCGCAGAGCGTTCACGAAATGCTCGATCCCCGTACGGCACAGGCCGCGGCCGCGCTCGGAAAGAACCGTCGTCCATTCATGGCCCATGCAGTGCGGGTCGTTGCACGACCCGGCCCGGCAGCCGAATACGTCCGCCTGACGCTCGCAACGGCGCGAGATGAAGCCGAAGACGATGAACATGTAGGCGCCCATGATGATGATCGGCAGCACCATCACGAGCGAACCGAAGCCCTCAAGGTACGTTTCATCCGCTTGGCCGAGCAACTGAAAGGCCGCGCCGATGAGCGTGTAGCTGAGGAGGATAAAGACCGCATAGTAAATGATGTGCCCATGATGCGCATGCCCCACTTCATGGCCGAACACGGCATCGACTTCGTCGGGTGTCAGCTCATCAAGCAACCGGTCGGTGAAGACCACGTAACGCAACCACCGCGCGATGCCGACGACCATGGCGTTCGCCATTACGCCGCGTGTGTTCCAGAGGTAGATCTGTCGATAGCCGAAGCCCAGGCGCTTCGCATGTGCTTCCAGCCGTTCGCGCGTTGGCCCGGCCGGCAAAGGTTTCAGGCCGAGCAGACGCGGCAGCAGAGGCGGGAAGAAGATCAGGAACGTCGGCAGCACCAGCAACGACGCGATCGGCAACCAGGACGCGCGGAGGATCTCCGGATAGAAGCGGATGATCCCCTGTTGAATCATCATCAGCACCAGCGGCACGAACAGCAGAATCAACTGCTGTCGGGCGAGGAAGACCACGAAGCCGAGACGGGACCAGAAACGCCCGGCCCGTTCATCGCCGACAACGATGCGGTAGAACTCGTAGTCCGCATCGTAGAAGAACAGCCATGAGCCGATGTACGCGACCAGGAACGGCGCGAGAATCAGCAGTTCGCCGGCCGGCATCAGGCCGCGGATGCCGTTGATCGTGACGCGTGCCTCCGCCATCACGGTGTTGCCCCAGCCGAATAAGAACAGGCAGCCGAGGTAGACGCCGATGGTGGCGAAGAAGTGGTACGTGCGGGCAGCGGAGTAGCGGTGGGCAACGTCATCGCGGTACTCCGGCTCGCGCTGAAGACGCCGCAAGGTCGACTGAGTGATGATGCCTGCGGCCAGCAGCAGTGAGCCGACCGCCATCACGGTGAACAGCAGGCTGCCGACCGTACCCATGCCGAAACGCGGCGCGGGCCAGCTCGGCACCATGCAGACGGCCATCAGACAAAGCAACAGCAGAAACGGCATGTGCCCCGGGCGCAAAGGCCCGGCCTCCGGGTCGGCATAACCGCTACAGCCATGCCGACAATGTTATCTTAC
>JBBQII010000015.1:0-16033 GCA_038324795.1 Gemmatales bacterium | reverse complement strand
GGCTTCTGCCCGTTTCGTTTACAGATCGACTTGAAGGAACCAGCCGATGAACAAACTCATCACCATCTTCCGGATCCCCGAGCTTCGCAAGAAGATTCTCTTCACCGCCCTGGTGCTGATCATCTATCGGATCGGGTATTACATCCCCCTGCCGGTCATCAACCAGCAGGAACTCGCCAAGTCGATGGCCAACGCCCAGTCGTCGACACTCGGCCAGGTGCTCGGCTTCGTCTCGCTGTTCTCGGGTGGTAATCTCAGCAACGGTTGTATCTTCGCGCTGGGCATCATGCCCTATATCTCCGCGTCGATCATCCTGCAGCTGCTTTCGTCGTCGGGCCTTTCGCCTTATCTCGAAAAGCTGAGAAAGGAACCGAACGGCCAGAAGAAGATCAACGAGTATACCCGCTATCTGACGGTACCAATCTGTCTGGTGCAGGCGTTCTTCTGGGTCAGCGCGTTCTTCGATCGCGGCGACGTGCAGATGGTCTATCCCGGCTACGGAACCGGATTCAATCTGTACTTCTTCGGCTTTGCGTCCGTCTTGATCCTGACCGCCGGTACTCTGTTCCTGATGTGGTTGGGCGAGCAGATCGACGAGTACGGTATCGGCAACGGTATCAGCCTCATCATCATGGCCGGCATCGTCGCTCGCATCCCCGATGCGACGAAGATCCTGCTTTTCGATCCGATCACCGGGGACATCAAGGAATCGCTGTTCACTCTCGGGGCCGGGTCGGGTGACATCAGCTTTGAAAAACTGCTGCTACTAATCGCCCTGTTCATCGCGGTTGTCGTCGGCGTCATCGCCATCAGCAAAGCACAACGACGCATCCCGACTCAATCGGCCAAGCATGTGAAAGGTCGTCGCGTGTACGGCGGTACCCGTAACTTCCTGCCGCTGAAGGTCAATCAGGCCGGCGTGATGCCCGTCATCTTCGCATCGAGCCTTCTGATCATTCCGTCGTTCTTCTTCCGCTTCCTGGCTGAACGCGGCGTCGCCTGGGCCAACACCCCCGCGCAGAGCTTTCAGCGGAACTCGGGTTACGTGTACAACATCCTTTATGTGGCCCTGATCTACTTCTTCTGCTACTTCTGGACGGCCATCACCTTCAATCCGAAGGAAATGGCCAACAACCTAAAGGATCACGGCAGCTTCATCCCCGGATATCGTCCGGGTAAGAAGACGGCCGATTACCTTGAGAAAGTGCTGATGCGGATCACGTATGTCGGGGCGGCGTTCCTCGCCATCATCGCCATCATCCCGAGTATCATCAGCACCGAACTGGAAGTACCGTTTCAAGTGGCCGCGTTTTACGGCGGCACCGGCCTGCTGATCGTCGTCAGCGTCTGCCTCGACCTCGTGCAGAAGATCAACAGCCATCTCGTCATGCGGAACTATCCCGGCCTGACTGACGATTGATGATTGCTGAAGTTTGAACCGCAACGGCCCGCCTTTGTGCGGGCCGTTGTCGTTGACCGGCTGTCGCCTGACTTTACCCGCCTAGTCTTCTGCGTATAATTACGCACTCGCTTCATCAGATATTCGTATCGTCAATGTGCATAGTCCCATCGGACATCCGTGTGAACAGGTCAGTCGCACCATGAGTGATACATCCACGCAGGCCACCGCCATTCCGGACTGTTCGGCAGATGATATGTTCCGCCAGTTGATTGAAAACGTTGCGGAGGTGTTCTGGGTCACCAATCACGATGCCTCGAAGCTTCTGTACGTCAGTCCCGCGTTTGAGCAAGTCTGGGGTCTATCGTGTCAGGCTCTGTTCGAACAACCGATGCTTTGGATCGAGTCGATCCACCGGGATGATCGGCATCTGGCGGCGAAGGCGATGGAACAAGCCGTGACGATGGGTGAATGTACGGTAGAGTTTCGCATTGTCCGCCCCGATGGGGAGACACGCTGGATTCGCGACCGGGCATTCCCTGTGCGGGACGAAACAGGCCGGGTCGTCCGTGTGGCCGGTATCGCGGAAGACATCACCGATTGGAAACGTCTGATCGGCGAGTTGAGGACACTGGCGGAGCACAACCGTCTGATTGCCGACCTGACGTCCGATTACGCCTATACGTCTCACATCGAAGCGAACGGCAACGTCATGCTTGACACGTTGTCCGAGGGATTCACCCGTGTCACCGGTTACACCATGGACGACGTCCGGGCGGGGGGCGGTTGGACGATGCTGATTCACCCGGACGACCTTGAGGCAACTCAACGGATCAACGAGCGATTGATGCATTCCGGCCGGGTCGAGGGGCAATTGCGGGTCATCACGAAGGATGGCCGGATTCGCAACATCCGGTATTCCAGCCAGATGTATGCATCTGTCCCTGGCGGGCCGCGCGACCGCGTCGTCGGTGCATCGCAGGACATCACCGATCGGATCGAAGGGCAGGAACGGATGCGCGAACTGTCGCATCGGCTCATTGAGGTGCAGGAGCAGGAACGGCGGCATCTGGCGAGTGAGCTTCACGACGAGATCGGCCAGCAGTTGACCGCGCTGAGTTTGAACCTCGATGCGGCACTGCGGCCGAACGTGGCGGAGACAGTCCGCCACCTGGAACAGGCACGCGGGTTGGTGCGTGATCTGCAGACGCAGATTCGCGATATGTCGCTGCAGTTGCGGCCGACAATGCTCGACGACCTGGGTCTCGTTCCGGCGCTCTTGTGGCTGGTCGACCGCACACAGATACGGACCGAGTTGGCGGTCGACTTCCAGCACATCGGCCTATCGCGCCGCTTTTGCCCGAAGTTGGAGACGGCCGCGTATCGGCTCGTGCAGGAAGCGTTGACCAACGTGGTCCGGCACAGTGGCGTGCGCGCGGCAACGGTCCGGACCTGGTGCGACGACGGAGAGCTGCATCTGACCGTCGAAGACGCCGGGCGCGGCTTTGACGTCGATGCCGCGATCCAGCGACGGACATCGGCCGGGCTGTCGGGCATGCGCGAGCGGGTGCTGTTGCTCGGCGGAGATTTCGTACTCGAGTCGATTCCCGGTCGGGGGACGCACCTCGCCGCCCACTTTCCCATTGAGCCGGAGGCGGCATCATGAAAATGCGACTGCTCCTTGTCGAAGATCACCAGATCGTGCGGCAGGGCGTGCGCGTGATGCTCGAGGCCGAGCCCGATTTCGAGATCGTCGGCGAGGCCTCGGATGGAACCGCCGCGCTGGGATTGATCGAGAAGTTGCATCCCGACGTGGTTGTGCTCGACCTGATGATGCCGGGCATCGGCGGATTGGAAGTGGCCCGCTCGATCAGTCAGCGATTTACCGGAATGAGGGTCGTCATCCTGTCGATGCATTCGGACGTGGCGTATGTGTCGGAATCGCTGCGGGCCGGAGTGTCGGCCTACGTTCTGAAGGACGAAAGTTCGGCCGAACTGATCCGCGCGATCCGTCTGGGCCGACCGGAAAGGCCGTGCATCAGCCCGACGATCTCCGAAGAGTCTCTCGCGGCTTATGCCCGTCGATTGGCCGACGGGAACGCCGACTCGCTGCAGCTGCTGACGCTGCGCGAGAAAGAGATTATGGTGCTGACCGCACAAGGCCTGAGCAGTGCTGAAATTGCTCGCCAGCTGTTCATCAGTCCGCGGACGGTGGAGACCCATCGCACGAATTTGATGAAAAAAATCGGGGTGCGAAATCAGAAGGAAATGGTGCGTTTTGCTGTGCAACGAGGGCTTATTGGTGAACCCCACTGAGGCCGATTTTCAATTTGCGTAGAAATACTCATAGCAGATTGCCGGTAACGGGGTTACATTGTCTATGGAGATCAGTTTAGTTAAGTGCTGACTGGGCGACGGCACTTGGCGGACTGGTCTCCTTTTTTTATGCGCCGAGTTGAGCATTTCTCATTGCTGCACCCGCCACGGCAGTTCTTTCCCTGCCAATCCCGCCAGCAGGTTCTCGACCGAACGTTCGGTCATGCGTTCACGTGTTTGATCCGTCGCGCTTCCGAGATGCGGGGTGATGATCACATTGTCCAGCTTCAACAGCGGATGGTCACGCGGTAACGGTTCCGGATCGGTGACATCCAGAGCAGCGGCGCAGATCTGCTTCCGTGCCAGCGCTTCAGTCAACGCATCCTTCTCGACCACGGCCCCGCGGGCAATGTTGATCAGGCAGGCTGTCGGCTTCATCATTGCCAGTTCCGTCCTTCCGATCAGACCAGTGGTTTCCGGCGTCAACGGTACGGTGAGCATCACGTAGTCAGCCGTTAGCAGCAACTCGTCGCGCGACACCAGTCGTGCCCCGGTCGAGTCCTCCGCCTGTGGCCGTCGCTGGCGATTGTGGTAAACCACGGTCATGTCGAACCCGCGTGCCCGGCGAGCGACTTGCTCGCCGATGCGGCCCATGCCGATGATGCCCAGCGTGCTGCCGTGGATCTCCCGGCCGAGCATGAACGAGGGATCGTAGCGCAGGAAGTGCGGTCCGCGGGCGTAACGGTCGCCCTCGACGACCCGTCGACCGACCGCGAGCAACAGGGCGAAGCCGAGGTCGGCCGTCGCGCCGTCGAGACAACCGGGCGTGTTGCCTACCGGGATGCCGCGGGCCGTAGCTGCCTTCACGTCGATGTGATCAACACCGACACCGAAGTTGCTGACGACACGTACGCCCGGCATGCTCGCCAGCAGGGCATCATCAACGCGCGGATGGCCGTAGGTGTAGATCGCGCTGATGGCCGGAACGTGCTCGGTCCAGGGGACAAGTGTCACCCGTTCGGCGAGCAGACGTTCGACAACCGGGCTGACCGGAAGATCAGCCAGAACCAGCGGCAGTGCGTTCACGCTCATGTTGCCTGCTCCTTCAAACGAGAATTAATGAAGGGGCATTGTAGGGCAGCGCCGACCCGAGTTTCCGGAACCGGCAAATCACTAGAATCTTCCGCATCCTTGCCCCGCACCGGAGCGTTTATGTCGTTTGCTGATCTGATCACCGGCAACAAGCTTGTGCGCCGCGCGGCAGACCGACTGCTGGCCCGGTTCGCGCGCAAGCGCGTGGCATACCTCGACCAAATTGACGCGGGGGCCGTGCAACACGAGACATTGCTGCGTCTCGTCCGCCGGGCAAGCGATACGAAGTTCGGCAAGGACCATGGCTTCGCCGGGATCGCATCGATCGCGGACTATCAGAGGCAGGTCCCGGTCCGCGATTACGAAGCGTTCTGGTCGCAGTACTGGCAGACAGCCTACCCGACGCTTGACAACATCACCTGGCCGGGGAAGGTGCCGTACTACGCGCTGTCGTCGGGAACCACCAGCGGTTCGACGAAGTACATTCCGATTACTTCGGAGATGCTGCGATCGAACCGCAAGGCGGCCTTCACCACGCTCGCGTTTCACCGGAACATGTTCCCGGATGTTTCACTGTTCAACGGCCGGGTATTCTTCCTGGGCGGCAATACGGACATGGCACCGCAGGCCGACGGCAGCCGGGCCGGCGACCTGAGCGCCATCGCGGCCATCGAAGTTTCAAGCATGTTGCGGCCGTACACCTTCCCGCCATCGGAACTCAGCCGGATCCCGAACTGGGAAGAGAAGGTTGAGGCACTGGCCAAAGGCAGTGCTCACCTGCCCGTCACGGTGTTCAGCGGCGTGCCGGCCTGGCAACTGGTCCTGTTCGACCGCTTGAAGAAGCTGACGGGCAAAGCCACCATTGCCGAGATCTGGCCGACGCTTCGCATACTGATTCACGGCGGCACGAAGTTCGATCCATATCGGGACATCTTCCGGCGCGAGATCGGCAGCGACCTGGTGCGCTTCCTTGAGGTGTACCCCTGCTCGGAAGGATTCGTCGCCACGGAGGACCCCCGCTACGACCTGTTGCGAATCGTGCCCGATCACGACGTGGTGTTCGAGTTCGTGCCGATGGATGAATTCGACAGTGAGAAGGGCAAGCTGAAGTCCGACTTCCCCGTGCGGCACACGCTGGCGAACGTCGAGACCGGGGTGCAGTACGCCGTCGTCATCAGTTCATGCGCGGGACTGTGGAGCTATCTCGTCGGTGACACGGTGGCGTTTGAGAAGCGTTCGCCACCGCTCATCCGCTTCACGGGGCGGACGAAGTATTTCCTCTCCGCGTTCGGCGAACACCTGATCAGCGAGGAGATCGAGAAGGCGATTCAGGAGGCGGCCGTGACGGGCAATGCCGAGGTGCAGGATCATCACGTCGGGCCGATCTTCCCGTCCACGCCGCAGATGCCGGGGCATCATCTGTACTTGATCGAGTTCCGCGGGGAACCGGCCGACCAGGCGGCATTCGCAGCGAATATCGATGAGTCATTGAACCGGCAGAATGAAGATTACCGCGCCCACCGGGCGGGTGATCTGAGCATGCTGGCCCCGCGCGTGCTGCGCGTGAAGGCCGGCGGTTTTAACGCGTGGATGCTTGCTCACGGCAAGCGACCGCCGCAGCATAAGCTGCCGCGCATGGACAATTCGGGCAAGTTGACGCTCTCAATGCGTGACTGGTTGCAAGCGAACGGGTTTCTGGAAGATTGATCAGCCGGCGAACTTGGTGTACAGCGCCCAGATGCCAAGCGCCAGGCCGAAGACGAGCATCGCCTCGACGACGATGCGGATAACCGGGTTCGCGAACAGGCCCCGGCGTTCCGGTTCCTGATACTCGCGGCGAGGCGGTTTGATGCCGCGCTGCTCGGCTTGGGGCGTGCGCTCCGTGGTGTTCGACATCCGCCGGGTGTCGCCCGTGGGCCGCGATGACGGGCTGGCCGGGGCCGAGGGCATATCGGGGAACGGATTGCGGATCGTCGATGAGCCGCCCGAACCACCTGTGCGGCTCGGCGGATTCATGGTGGCGGTCGGGGCACTCATACGGCCCGAACGCTGCACGCGTTCCGGTCGGCCACGTCCGCCGTCGGTCCCGAATGTGCCACTACCAGCGTTAGCTATGGCCATGGCCATGGCCGACTGATCGCGTGCGGCCGGGCTTAGCTGCGGCATCTCTTCTTCCGGCGGAGCGGCGATCCCTTCGAAGACGTACGGCTGCATCGCGGCACAGACTTCTTCGGGGGTCTGGAACCGATCCTCCACTTGCTTGGCAAGCAGCTTGGAGAGAATCGCGGCCAACTCTTCGGGAACGTCGGGACGGAACTGCCGGATCGGTGTCGGTGTCTTGGTCTGGTGGGCGATCAGCTTCTGGGCGATCGTGCCGTCCGGATATGGCGGATGGCCGGCCAGCAGGAAGTAGAACGTGGCACCCAGCGAGTAGAGGTCGGCGCGAACGTCGACGTCGTGGCTGTTGATGGTCTGTTCCGGGGCGACGTAATCCGCGGTGCCGAGGACGCTCTTTTCGTCGTACTTCAGCGTCAGCATGTCGTCGTCGGTGTGGTAGAAGCGGGCCAGGCCCATGTCGAGAATCTTGGAGGCACCGAAGCGGTCGACGAGAATGTTGCCCGGCTTGATGTCGCGGTGGATGACCCCCACGCGATGGGCATGATCGAGCCCCTGAGCGGACTGCCAGATGTAGTGCGTCGCGCGCTTGACGTCCATCGGGCCGGACTTCTTGACGATGTCGAGAAGGCTGCTGCCGTCGACGTACTCCATCACCAGGAAGTGCAGGTTGCCGTCCTGATCAATGTCGTGCGTACGGACGATGTTCGGGTGATCAAGCGCCGCAGCCGCGCGAGCTTCACGGTAGAAGCGGCCGAGCGCGGCGGGCTCCTCCGCCTTGGCGGGCGGCAGCACCTTGATGGCGACACGCCGGCGCATGTACATGTGCTCGCAGAGAAACACCTGGCCCATACCGCCGAAGCCGATGCGTTCGAGGAGCTTGTATTTGCCGATGGTGAAGCCGCGCCACTTGCCCAGCAGGAACTGCTCGGCCTGGAAGTAGGTCAGCAGCCCGTCCTTGACCATGTATCCGGCGAGCTTCTTCACGTCCGTCGTCATCGAGCCGTTGGCTTTGAGCTTGTCGAGATAGGCATCGAGGCGATGTTCCTCGATCATGCCGCTCTTGCGGATCAGCTTGACGAAGTCGTCGATATTCGCGGGAGCGGCCATGAATGTACCCAAAAGGCGAACGACACGCCCCTTCACCGCAACGCCGGGCGAAACGGCCGATTGCAGCGAACGCAGGACTCGGAAGGACTTCGGCTACACGGTACTATAATGCCAGTTGGGGTTTGAGGGAAATGATTTTGCCGTCCGAAGCGGGTATGACTGATGGTCATGGGCCGATTGTTCCGGTCCTGCCGACTGTCCGGAACGATCGATCAACAATCTTCATACAGCTGCCGGAAGAGCAAAACTCGAATCTCTTCCGGGAATCGATCTGACGCTACGACATTTGTTCAGTATCAAACTTCTGATCGGGTTCCGATCCCGTCAATCAACCATTTTCATCCGGCGTGATTCCATGGTGCGTTTCGTTCAAATCGCTTCATTGGCGGTAGGTTTTTTCGTGCTGGGCATCTGGTGGCAGTCGACGGGACCAGCCGCTCTGGCGGACCCGACGACGGCGACCAAAGAGCCGCAGGTCTTCCCGATGGAAGCCCGCCTCGGGTCGAACATCTGGCTGCAAACTTCGGCCGAGTATCGGGCGTGTTGCACCCAGATTTACAAGCTGGCCGGTCAGCGGCTGAATGTCATTCTGAAAAGCGCGGGTGAGAAGTACCCGCGCCCCGCGATCGTGATGGACCTCGACGAAACCGTCTTCGACAACTCCGCGTTCCAGACCTTCCTCTATGCGAACAAGTTCGAATACACGCAAAAGCTGTGGGACGAGTATGAGGATAAATACTGGAAGGACACCACATTGATACCCGGCGCCAAGGAGTTCATCGATTATGCAGAAGCGCAGGGGGTCGCGGTGGTCTACATCAGCAATCGCACCGTGCCGTACCAGGCGTCGGCCATCAAGGCGATTGCCAGCAACGGGCTCAGCACGGCGGGCATCGAACAGCGGCTGCTGCTGCGGGCGGCCGAGGGATCGTCGGACAAGGCAGCACGGCGCGATCTCATCGAGGCGAAGTACAACGTGCTGATGTACTTCGGCGACAACCTCCGCGATTTCAGCGAGGCGTTCGCCGCGTCGAAGTTGGCGAAGGACGCAACCCCGGCCGACTACCGCAAGGCGATCGAGGAACGGAAAAAGGCGGCCGATGAAGCGGCATGCCATTGGGGGATTGACTGGTTCGTCATTCCCAACCCTGTCTACGGCGAGTGGGAAAAGCTGATCGGCCCGAAGCCGGTCGAGATCATGCACCCGACGACGATGCCGATTCGAAAATGAACGTGCCCCATCAAGGAGAGTTCCGATGCCTGTCAATTACATTCCGGAAGGCTACCATCACCTCACGCCGTACCTGGTGATCGCCGGGGCGGCCAAAGCCATCGAGTTCTACAAGGAAGTGTTCGGAGCGGTTGAATTGAGCCGCATGGCCGGGCCGGGCGACAAAATCGGCCATGCCGAGTTGCGCATCGGCGATTCATTGATCATGATGGCCGACGAGTTTCCCGATCTGGGGTTCCGGGGGCCGGTCGCGCTGGGCGGTTCACCTGTCGGCATCATGATCTATGTGCCCGATGCGGATGCAGTGTTTGCCAAGGCGGTGTCGCTTGGTGCAATGGTGCATCGGCCACCGGCGAACCAGTTCTACGGCGACCGATCGGGTCTGATCATCGACCCGTTCGGTCATCACTGGACCATCAGCACGCATATTGAAGATGTAACGCCGGATGAGATGCAACGCCGTGTTGCGGCGCAGAGCGACGCGGACAATTGACGTCGTCGGCCCTTGCCGTGGAGAGGTGCCGCCCGTTGAGGTAGAACGCCGTGCCGCGGCATGGCAGGTGAACGGCTGACTCCAGGAAGTGCATTTATGAAGCGTCTGCTTCTGTTCATGTTTCTGTCCATCGCCTGGGCGCCGATGCTGCATTCCCAGTCGAACATCGAAAAACTTCCAACAAGCGAGCTGGTCATCACACAACAGGGCAACATGCCGATCATCATCTCGGCCCCGCACGGCGGCACGATGAAGATCCCTGATTGTCCCGAGCGCAAGGGCGATGGTCTTGTAAAAGGGGGCAGCGGTTTCTCCATCGCCTACGACAGGAACGTCGACCTCGTTTGCCGGGAACTCGCGGCCGCCATCGAGAAGAACACCGGGAAGAAGCCCTACTTCGTCTATGCGAAGTTCTCACGTCGCTACGCCGACGCGAACCGTCCGCCGGAAGTCGGTTATGAGCACGAGAAGGCAAGGCCGATCTACGAGACTTACCACAAGACGGTCGAAGCCTATTGCAACGAAGTGCAGAAGACCTGGGGCTGCGGTCTGCTGTTGGATATCCACGGTCAGGGGGCAGCGAAGGACACGGTCTATCGCGGTACGCAGAACGGCAAGACGGTCAAGCTGCTGATCGACCGCTTCGGCGAGAAGGCGCACACCGGGCCGAAGAGCTTCTTCGGTCTGATGGCCGCCAAAGAGTTCAAGGTGCATCCGACCGAGGCGGACGGCAAGGAGCTGGCCGGGTTCACGGGCGGATACATCGTCCAGCATTACGGCAGTCACGATCGCCACGGCATCGACGCCATCCAGTTGGAACTGGGCTTCGACTACCGCGACGAGAAAGCAGTCAAGGACGTGGGCAAGCGCCTGGCCGACGTGGTGGGCGAGTACTCGAAACTGTACCTGCCCGAGAAGCCGTTGGAGAAGAAGTGATTTAACGTCAATTGCTAATGGTGAAGAGCCTGCGGGTAGTCGGTGCCGCATGATTACCGACCGTGAGGCTCATAATGCCACTCTGCGGTAAAGCCGGCCGCTTTGAATGGCGTTCGCAGCCTGACCGTCAGTAACCATCAACGCTCTCCCCGGTTTCTTCACTGAAAGCTCACGACTTACGCGGCTTGTCGGGGTGTTTTGCGTCAGTAGACTTGCTTCGCACGAATGATTGCACGGCACCTCGCGAGAGTCTCCCCATGGTTCGCCGGCTGCTCCTACTTCAACTGCTGCTGGTAATAGCGGCGACGGGTTGCAGCAGCGCGACGCGCATCAACGGCGGCGGGGCATCGTTCATTTACCCGCTGATGCTCAAGTGGACGAAAGTCTACGACGAGCAGAACGGGATCCAGATCGACTATCAATCGACCGGCTCGGGCAATGGCCAGCAGCAGACCATCGCCGGCACGATCAACTTCGGCTGTTCCGATGCCCCGATCAGCGATGCCAACTTGAAAAAGGCCGAGGCGAACAACGGCCCGATGGTGCATGTGCCGCTGGTGATGGGCGCGGTAGTGCCGATCTACAACATCGAAGGTGTCGGCCCCGGGTTGCGCTTCACCGGCGACATCACCGCCAACATCTACCTGGGCAAGATCACCTATTGGGACGATGACGCGATCACGTCGATCAACCGCGACTTCACGTTGCCCCATGCAAAGATCAATCTCGCGCGACGGGCCGACTCGAGCGGCACGACGGCCATCTTCACCGACTATCTTTCCAAAGTCTCGAAGGAATGGACGAAGGAGATGACCGGCACAGCCCCGAGCTGGCCCAAGGCGGTCCAGATCGTCGGCGTCCGCGGCAACGAAGGCGTGGCCGGGTTCGTGCACCGGACATCGAACAGCTTCGGTTACGTCGAACTGATCTACGCCAAGCAAAACAACGTCACGTATGGCGTGGTCAAGAATCGGGACGGCAATTTCGTCAATGCGACACTGGAGAGCGTTACAGCCGCGGCGGAGGCCTCCCGTGATGAGATCCTGGAGAAGCACCCCGACCTGCGCTTCTCGCTGACGAATGCCCGGGGAGCCGAGTCGTACCCGATCAGCGGGACCAATTGGGCCGTGCTTTATGCGAAACAGCCGTCCACTCCCGGACGGGACCTGGTGCAGTTCCTGCGCTGGGCGACGAAGTTCGACGGTGAAGGTCAGCGGATGGCCGGGGAACTGGGCTACGCGCCATTGCCTTCGTGGATGACCGATGAAGTGGGCAAGAAACTCGATTCCGTCGTCTTCGCCGAGTAGCCAAACCCTCATGAGCGGAACAACGACAGCCGAACCGATGACGCCCCGCGCGAAGGGCCATATCGCCGGCGATACGACGTTTGCCGTGGCTGCGAAATCGGCCGGGTGGGCAGTCGTCGCCATCGCGGTGGCGCTGGTCGGCGTCTTGATCTGGCAGTCGCTGCCGATCTGGAAGCAGGCGCACCAGTTCTTTACCTATGCCGAGTTCAATGTCTCCAAGCAACAGTTCGGTGCCTGGGCCTACATCTATGGCACACTGGTCACATCGCTGATTGCCATGCTGATTGCCGTGCCGGTCGGCATCGGGGCGGCGGCCTACCTGGCGGAGATTGCCCCCGCCGGCATCCGCAAAGCGGGGTCGTTCTTCATCGAACTTCTTGCGGCCATTCCCAGTGTCGTCTACGGTTTCTGGGGTCTGTTTTTCCTTGTGCCCTTCGTGCAGTGGTTCTTCCTCCAGATCGACGCGCCGAATACCAGTGGCATCGGTATTCTCTCGGCCGGGTTGATCCTGTCGATCATGATCCTGCCGTACATCACGGCGATCAGTTTCGACGTCTGCCAGGCTGTGCCTCGCTCGCAGCGCGAAGGGGCACTCGCCCTGGGTGCCACCCGCTGGCAGACGATCCGATCGGTCGTGTTGCCCTACTCGCGCCCCGGAATCATTGCGGCCTGCTTTCTGGCACTGGGACGGGCGCTGGGCGAGACCATGGCCGTCACCATGATCGTCGGCAACTCGGCCACGCTGCCCCGCGAATGGAAAGACGTCCTCGCCATCCCGTTCGCTCTGGGCGACTCGATTGCCAGCGTGATCGCGAATCAGTTGAACGAAACCACTGACGACATGCACCGTTCCGCACTTGTCGGCCTGGGGCTGGTGCTGCTGCTGGTGACGATGCTTGTGAATCTGGCCGCCCGCTTCCTCATCTCGCGCATGGGTCGCTCCCGTCCGGAACGCCGACCGCTTTTGTCGCGACTCTGGTACCGATCGCCGGGCATCGACGGCGCACCGAGCGACGAGTTGCCGAAGATTGACGCGGAAGTGATGGCCCGCGCTCGTCGGTCTGCCATCCGCGAAGACAAGGTGATGACCGGCGTGCTGGCCTCGTGCCTGATCGTCGTCATCATTCCCTTGTTCCTGATCCTCGGCTACATCGTCTATCGCGGCACGGCGGCGTTGTCGATCGAGTTCTTCACCGAACGGCCGAACCCGCCGGGCATGCCGGGCGGCGGCATGGCGCATGCGATCGGTGGCAGCTTCCTGCTGGTGGGGCTGTCGACCCTGTTCGCGGTCCCTTTCGGCATCATGGCCGCGGTGTTCCTTGCCGAGTTCAAGGCGACCAGGTTGACAGCGGCCGTGCGGTTCATCGCGGAACTGCTGGGCGGCGTGCCGTCGATTGTCATCGGCGTCTTCGCCTACGCGGTCGTGGTGCGGACGACGGGCAACTTCTCCGCATGGGCCGGGGCGTTCGCTCTGGGTATCATGATGATCCCGATCGTCGTTCGCTCGACCGAGGAATCGCTGAAGCTGGTGCCCTCGTCGCTGCGAACGGCCAGTCTCGCGCTCGGGGCATCGCATCGCCAGACGGTGCTGCTCATCACACTGCCCGCGGCATTACCCGCCATCATCACCGGTGTGTTCCTGGCGATCGGCCGCATTGCCGGGGAGACGGCCCCGCTGTTGCTCACGGCCTATGGCAGCAACTTCTGGCCGCGCTCGCCGGGCGATCGCACGCCGTTTCTGCCGAAGTACATTTACAACTACTCGACCAGCGGGTACCCCGATTGGGAACGGCAGGCCTGGGCGGCCGCGCTGGTACTGGTCACGGTGGTCATGGTCCTGAATGTCGGCATCCGCTTCCTGACCGGGAAACGGGTTGTTGCCGCCAGCCGTGCTGACTGAGCGGAGCCACGACCGTTTCCATGTTCTGGCGACTACTGATCGCGTTTGTCGGGTTCGCGCTGGTGGCCGCGGGCAGTTGCTCGCTGGCCTTCGAGCTGTGCCCGCCGCACGCTGCCGCGCGGTTGTACGTGCCGCTGCTGTTGGGCATCGCCTCATTGCTGCCGGCCTGGCTGTTTGCGAGGCGCTTTGTGCGGCCCCTGCAGGAACTGACGGAAGCCACTTACCGCATCGCGGAAGGCGAGTACAGCCATCGGATCCCCGGCGGTGTCTGGGGCGAAAGCCGATCGCTGGCCCGCACTTTCAACACGATGACCCGCCGACTGGAAGCCCAGTTCCAGCAACTCGAAGCCGACCGCCAGCAACTGCGAACCATTTTGGGCGGGATGGTCGAAGGCGTTGTCGCGCTGGGCCCCGGACAGCGGGTGCTGTTCGCCAACGAGGCGGCCGGGCAGATGCTCGACTTCGACCCCGGCAGTGCCGTCGGTCGACCAATCTGGGAAGTGACGCGCCTGCCGCAGATTCAGTCGGTGCTGACCAAGGCCCTGAAAGAAACCGAAGCCTACCGTGAGGAGTTCGACTGGAAGGGTCCCAAGTCCCGGCACCTGGCCCTGTACGTCGCGCCGCTGCCGGGTGACCCCGCGTCGGGTGCGGTCCTGGTGCTTCACGACATCACCGAACTGCGCCGGCTGGAGCGGCTGCGTCAGGATTTCGTCGCGAATGTCTCGCATGAGCTGAAGACGCCGCTGTCGGTCATCAAGGCCAGCATCGAAACGCTGATCGACGGGGCCGTGGAGGATGCCGAAGTTCGTCGGCCGTTTCTCGAGCAGATCGCTGATCAGGGGGAGCGGCTGCACTCGCTGATTCTCGACCTGATCTCGCTGGCACGCATCGAGTCGGGCGAAGCAGTGATGGACTTGCAGGCCGTCCCGATCGACCTGGCCATCAGTGATTGCCTCGATCGGCATCACACGCTGGCGGAGGCCAAGGAACTGCGGCTGGACGTGACCGGCGGATCGGAAACGGCTCCCGACGTCTGGGCGGACGAAGAAGCTCTGGGGCAGATCCTCGACAATCTGGTGCACAACGCGGTGAAGTACACCCAGCCCGGCGGAACGATCAGACTTCGATGGCAGGGGAACGGTTCATCGGTAAGCCTGCAGATCGAAGACAATGGCCCGGGCATCCCCGAACGTGACATGCCGCGCATCTTCGAACGGTTCTACCGCGTCGACAAGGCGAGGTCACGCGAACTGGGTGGAACAGGGTTGGGCCTGGCGATCGTCAAACATCTTGTGCAGGTGTTGAAAGGGACGATCAAGGCAAGCAGCCAGGTCGGCAAGGGAACCACGTTCATCGTGACACTTCCGCGGGCAGTGTCAGCCAGTCTGTGATCGCTTGAACTTCTCGCCGCATCTACACTGTTTCTTCACAGTGGAAACCTAGAACGATCCATGCGGTGAGTCGATTTCTCTCGATCTCGTTGTTTGCGGGGGGAAGCTGTGTCCCGAATGTATTCGGACATCATGACGCAGCGTTCGACCGAGGGCCGTGGCCTGGTCGACACGCGCAATGTTCGCGCCAAATTCCAGGTCGACGGGGTCGACTTCTGGTATCCGGGCAAGCAGTCTCTGTTCGGCATCAATCTGACGATTCCCGAGCGATCGGTGCTGGCCCTCATTGGCCCGTCCGGCTGCGGTAAATCGACGTTCCTGCGATTGCTCAACCGTATGAACGATCTGATCGACGGGACCAGCCACAAGGGGAGAATCCAACTTGATGGCAAGGACATCTACAGCAGCGAAGTGAATCTCGTTGATCTGCGCCGCAGGGTCGGCATGGTCTTCCAGAAATCGAATCCGTTTCCCAAATCGATCTACGAGAACGTGATCTACGGGCCGCGCGTGGCCGGCGTGCGCGATCGCGCCCGGTTGGACTACACCGTCGAGCGCTGCCTCAAGCAAGCGGCACTCTGGCCTGAAGTAAAGGACCGGCTTGGCACATCCGCGCTGGAGCTTTCGGGCGGCCAGCAGCAGCGGCTTTGTATTGCCCGCTCGCTGGCCACCGATCCGGAAGTCCTGTTGATGGACGAACCCGCCTCGGCACTCGACCCCAAATCGACATCGAGTATTGAAGA
>JBBQII010000014.1:0-16171 GCA_038324795.1 Gemmatales bacterium | reverse complement strand
CCGAGCCGTTTCTAAGGTCGCTGGTGCAGGAGTTGCAGGCAAGTGCGGGACCATGAGTGCTTCCACCCTTTCTGTGCATGGTTGTTCATGCCCTTGACTTGTGTGCTAACCTTATAGTGTCGACTCCGCCGCGCCTGCGCGCCGCGGTATCGCCTTTACCGGAGAAGAACGCCGTGAAATGAAAGTGGGTGGGTCATGTTTCACTTCGACAATCATGTCGTGCCGTCGCTGTGCACGAATCTGCCGGGGCCGAAGGCCGCGGCCTTGCTTCAACGTGATGAACAATTTGTTTCGCCGTCGTACACGCGGGTCTACCCGCTGGTGGTCGCGCGCGGCAGCGGTGCCGTTGTCGAAGACGTTGACGGCAATCTGTTCCTCGACTTCACGGCCGGCATCGCGGTGAACGCGACGGGGCATTGCCACCCGGCGGTCGTGGCCGCCATCCAGGATCAGGCGGCCAACCTCATCCATATGTCGGGGACCGACTTCTACTACGCGCCGGAGATCGACCTGGCCGAGAAGCTGGCGACGATTGCGCCGGGGCCATCCCCGAAGCGCGTCTTCTTCGGCAACAGCGGTGCGGAAGCGATCGAGGCGGCATTGAAGCTCGCGCGATATCACACGGGCCGAAACCGCGTCGTCTCCTTCTTCGGCAGCTTCCACGGCCGAACGTATGGTGCGATGTCGCTGTCCGCATCCAAGCTGACACACCGCCGCGGCTTCTCGCCGCTGGTGCCGGACATTCATCATGTTTCGTTCCCCGAATCGTCAACGGAATGCGGAATGCGGAATGCGGAATGCGGAATGGAAAACCAAGGCAGCGAGTCGCCTGGTTCGTCTCTGAATTCCGAGTTCCGAATTCCGCATTCCGCACTCGGATTAGAGACGCTCCTTCAGCGTACCGCGCCGCCCGACGAAGTCGCTGCAATCTTCGTCGAAGTGATTCAGGGCGAGGGCGGGTACCGCATGGCACCGCCCGGGTTCCTGCGCGGGCTGCGCGACCTGTGCGATCGAAACGGAATCATGATGGTGGTCGATGAAGTGCAGTCGGGCATGGGTCGTACGGGGAAGATGTTCGCGATCGAATACGAAGGCATCGAGCCGGACATCATCTGTCTCGCGAAGGGGATCGCCAGCGGCATGCCGCTCGGAGCGATCGTGGCGAAGGCCGATGTAATGGATTGGCCCCCGGGCGCTCACGCCAGCACCTTCGGCGGCAATCCGGTCGCCTGCCGGGCCGCACTGGCGACCATCGAACTGCTGGAAGGCGGCTACATCGCCAATGCTTACGAACGCGGCCTGCAGTTACGCGAACAGTTGACGACAATGTGCCATCGCTACGCCTGCCTGCGGAACGTGCGTGGCCTGGGCCTGATGACCGCGGTCGATGCCGTCGACGATGGCGGCCGGCCCGATGCCGAACTGCGCGAACGCATCGTCCAGTCGGCGTTTCATCGCGGCCTGCTGCTGCTCGGCTGCGGCGAGTCGGCTCTCCGCTTCTGCCCGCCACTGTGCATCACGGAAGATCAGGTGACGACATGCACCCGGATTCTTGATGCGGTGTTGACCGAGTTGGCGAGGCCCGGTCAGCGGGCGGCTTGAAGGGAGCGAGAGCGGGTGGGGCTTGGACGATAGGGGGGAAGCAACAGGCTCATCACTTTCGCGCCCGCTTCGATTTGCTTCTGCGGCGGCTTTCGAGCTCGCTTCTCAACTGTTCGTCAGTGAGTGCGCTTGCGATAACGTCCGAAGACAACCCATGCAGACGCTCTTCCGCCTTCAGCCCCTGCAGACGCTCTTCCGTATTCAGCCCCTGCAGACGCTCTTCCGTATTCAACCCCTCCAATCGCTCTACCGGCGTCAAGCGCTGTATAAACTCTTTTCGTGTCAGGTACTGGATGACCTCTTTCGGCGTCAAGTGCTGTAGGCTCTCTTCCGGCTTCAAGCGCGCCACCATCATGTTGGCTACATCGCGTTCCAGATCGCTGACGGTGTACGGCATCGAAATTTCCTCGAGACGATAGCCTTCGATGAATGAACCCAGGATCGTTGTCATGTCGATTGTACGCTGGCGATAGTTCGTCGCACCATACTGAAAGTGACTCCTGACGAAGCTGAACAGGTTCAGCCCCGCGTTCGCTTCGCTTTCGGGCAGTTCTCGCGTCACAATGACGCGGATCGCATCAGTGCCGCGCTGCAGGGAGTAAACACCTGGTGAAATCGGGCTCCATCCGGGGTCACGGGTCAGCTGTCGCGGTCGGCGACTGCAGACGGCTAAGAGTTGGAACTCTCGTTCCGGCAGCAATTCATTCAGCGACGGGCTGCTTTGCTTGCGGAAGTTGACATAGTGGCCAACCAGCTCTTTGATGGACCAGTCCTTGAGCGGTTCCCGCAACGATTTGAACGTGATCAGGTTGTAGTTCTTCAAGCAGTCAAAGCCGTCAGGAAGGTCGCCCTCGAATCGTCCCGGCCGTTTGCGCAGAATGACAACGTCGAGGAACTGCTGCTTGATCGACAGATCGACTTCCATCTCGACGACGAAAGGCGAGTCGCTGAAGAGGTCGGTAAGGATCAGGCCGAAGAGACGATGCCAGTAGATCGGGTCCATCTGGGCGGGGCTCCGCTTACTTTCCAATGCAGTATAGATGCGTCACCGTGCGGATGTAGAGCCTGTTTCCCGAAGCGATCGGGCTGGCGCTGATCTCGGCGTCAAGCTTGTTGACGCTGATCCGTTCGTACGCCTCGCGGTCGGCCTTGAAGACCGTCGTTCGGCCGTCGCGGTTGCACGCGTAGATGTTGCCACCCGCCAGCAACGGCGAGGCATAGTAGCTGCCGGGCAGTTTGTCGTCCCACAATTGGTTGCCTGTCGCAGCATCCAGCGTGGTGATCACCCCCTGATCACTGACGATGTACAATGTCTTGTCGGAGAACAGCATGGTCGGCGGGTAAGGGAAGGCGTTGCTTTTCTTCTTCTGCCAGGCGATGCCACCATCAGGCTTGATCGCGAGCAGATTGCGTTCCGGGTAGCCGCTGGAAGCGAACAACAGCCCGTCGC
Source organism: Gemmatales bacterium (assembly GCA_038324795.1). Taxonomy (GTDB): domain Bacteria; phylum Planctomycetota; class Planctomycetia; order Gemmatales; family Gemmataceae; genus JAIOQJ01. The sequence continues at coordinate 13,119 of JBBQII010000014.1, read as the reverse complement.
CGACAGTCGCGGTGTTGGCCGAGGTTTCGCCCAGTCCGCCTGTCTCCCGGACAACCACGCCGTCGCGGGCGTCGTAGGCAGTCACTTTGCCGTTCCCCGGCACGACGACCAACACGCGGTCGTTCACTTCCCAGATCGTCGGCGAGCCGTAACTGCCCATGCCGGTCTTACGGCCGCGTCGCCAGCCGATCTCGCCGGTCTGCCGATGAATGGCCGTGATCCAACCGCCCGACGGTGAATCATCGCAGAGGTACACATAGGGTCCCCACAATGCCGGCGAACTGCCGTAGCCGAAGCCTTTGCCGAATGGCCCGCACTCGCGCGACCAGGCACGGTTGCCCTTCAGGTCGACCGCATCGAGAAACACCGACGACCCGTTGGCGAACGCGGCAAAGATCAGCGTCCCATCGGTGGCCGGGGTGCTGGAGGCGTGGGTGTTGTCCGGATGATGACCTTCATTGGGGAAGTTGCCTTCGTGCAGAACCGTGTCCCAGACTTTCTTACCGGTGTCGCGGTCCAAGCAGACAATCAGCTGACGCTGCAAATTCGTCTCAGCCGTCGTGAGATAGATGTGCTCTCCCAGGATCAACGGCGAGGAATGCGCTCTGCCCGCGATCGGCTGCTTCCAGACGATGTTGGACTTCTCGTCCCAAGTCGTGGGCGGTTGATCGTCGGGCCGGTGATTGTCGCGTGCAGCGCCTCGCCACCAGGGCCAGTCGGCGGCGGCGAACTGCGGTTCGGGCAGTTGAGGAAACGGTTTGGCGGAGATATCTCGCTCGCCAGGGCGGTCGCGCAGGAAGAACCATGCGACACCGCCGGCGACGGCGAGAATGAAGATAATCAGAAAGCCGGCAAAGGTACGTGACATGCGGATATTGTACAGCCACCGCACTTGCGAATCAGCCGAACATCAGCAGCAGGTGCCAGGGGAGATCTTCCTGGAACTGACAGCCCAGCTCGAAGTAGTCACCTATTTCACGGCAACTGCGGACCGTGATCAGCACCCATGGCGATTCGGGCGGCGAGTTCGCGGACCGGACGTTCAGCGTAAGTCCTGTCGAGAACGGCTTCTCGGATGCGAGACGGATGCCGCCGGCCGAGCGATCGAGGACAAAGCCATCGATCACCTTGCGGGCCTTTTTCGGGTCGACAAGCTGCACTGCGGTCGGCACGCCGGATCGCCGAGAGGAACGTCGCCGTTCGTCGGGCCGTTTCGACGGCGGCAGCCATGCGTCGGCAGGATTCATTTCTTCGCCCCCCGGCCCACCGACGATTGCGGTGGCGACACGACGTTGACGCCGGCCGAGGAATAGAAACACCAGAATCACGGCGAACCCGGACCCCAGCGCGATCCACAAGGCCGGCTCATCGAAACTGATGCTCGAAAATAGTTTGGTCAGTTGCGTCATCGTACTCGTTCCGGACGGGGCGGGAGGCGCATTCGTTACTGCCCGAATTGTTGGACGGATTATGCCAGTTGGCAAGCGAACCCGAACAGATTCCGGCGGGAGTTGACAAGAATATTCGCCGGGACGATGACAATCCGGGCGGGTTTTACGCTGACAGCGTAAACGGTACCTTTTATAAAGGCAACGGATGGCTCACACCGCCAGCGGGCCCATCGCGGCGAACAGGGCGGCGTCGGCATCTTCCGACGGGTTGCCGGCTGTCAGCAGTTTCTCGCCGAAGAAGACTGAATCGGCCCCTGCGAGGAAACAGAGGACCTGAAGTTCCTTGCTCATCCGGTCCCGACCGGCACTCAGGCGCACGCGCGCCGTCGGGAAGGCAATTCGAGCTGTGGCGATCAGCCGCACGAGTTCCATCGAGTCGACCGGCGCCGCCAGCGCCAAGGGCGTGCCGGGGCTGGGCATCAGGCAGTTGATCGGCACACTTTCCGGCGGCGTCTCCAACTGAGCGAGTTCCACCAGCATCATCAGCCGGTCCTCCTCGGATTCACCCATACCGATGATGCCGCCGCAACAGACGGAGATGCCGGCTTTGGCCACGCGCTTCAGTGTGTCGATCCGGTCGTCATAGGTGCGGGTGGAAACGATGCTCGGGTAGAACCGTCGCGACGAATCGAGGTTGTGGTTATACGCGGTCAACCCTGCTTCCGCGAGGCGCTCGGCCTGGCTGTCGCTGAGCATGCCGAGCGTCACGCAGGCTTCCATGTCCAGCGAGCGCACGGTCTTGACCATCTCGACGACGGCATCGAACTGCGGGCCGTCCTTCGGGCTGCGCCAGGCGGCCCCCATGCAGAAGCGGGTGGCCCCGCGTTCCTTTGCTTCGATCGCTTTAGCGCGAACTTCGTCAACGCTCATCAGCGCTTCGGGCTTGACCGGCGTCTTATAGTGTGCGCTCTGGCTGCAGTAGCCGCAATCTTCCGGGCAGGCCCCCGTCTTGATGCTCAGCAAAGCGCAGCGCTGGATGTCGCCGTGTGCGTGCGCCTTGTGAACGTCGGCCGCGCGCAGGATCAACTCGCTGAGCGGCAACGCATAGACTGCCTTGAATTCGTTGAGAGTCTTCACCATGCGCTTGATTTAGCCGGGAAGCCGCGACTGGCCAGTAGCCGACGCGGCAATTCCTCACTGCCGCTGCATGACGAATTCGCCGTGGTCGTTGCGCGACGTGTACGCCGCGCGGAATTCCGTGGCGGTCACCGTCGCCGTCATGGTGAAAGTACCCATCAACGGCAGCCGGCGGGAACTCGAAAGGATCAGCTTGTCGCCCTCGGCACTGACGACTTGCATCGTCGCCGTGTAGCGGAATGGAATGACCAGGGCGAAGCGCCCGCGGAAGTGTGCTTCGTAGCAAGTATCGCTGATCTTGCAGATCTTCGCCGAGAGCGGACCTTTGTGCCCTGTGTCGCAGCTGATCCAGTAGCCCGACCAGCACCCGGCCGCCTCGGGAACCGCCGCCGCGGCCGGCTCGGCCGAGCGTGCCAGCACCGGCAGCATCAGCACAATCGTCAACGTCAGCAGTCGATTCATGTCAATCACCGTCGAATGGGAAAGATGCTGAGCGTCCGTTATCTCGCTTCGACGGCCGACAGATGCATACTTGAGACAAATTTCGCGTTTCAGGTCGAAACCGGGCACGGCCGGACATCCCAGATGCCGCTTGCATACTCGGCGATCGTCCGGTCGCTCGAAAACCGCCCCGATGCGGCGATGTTCAGCACTGCTTTGCGTGCCCAGTCGTGCGGCGCGTGATACAGGTTGCCCGCCCGCTGCTGCGCTTGCGCGTACGCGGTCAGGTCGGCCAGATGCATGTAGTGGTCGCCATTGGCCAGCAGCATCTCGCGGATCGGGGCGAAGATCCCCGACTCGCCGCGACTGAAGAACTCCCAGAAGATCAGATCAAGCGCTGAACGCGTGTCAGCCTCATGTTCGTAGTGCCAGTTTGAACTATACCAGCCGCGCGTGGTGACGACCTGCTCGGCCGACAGGCCGAACAGAAAGAAATTCTCTTCCCCCGCGGCGCGGGCCATCTCGATGGTCGCGCCGTCGCGCGTGCCGATGGTCAGTGCCCCGTTCATCATGAACTTCATGTTGCTGGTGCCGCTGGCTTCGTACCCGGCTGTAGAAATCTGCTCCGAGATGTCGGCCGCGGGGATCAGCCGCTCCGCCAGCGAGACATTGTAATCCGGCAGAAAGACGACCTTCAGCCGGCCCTTCACCAGTGGATCAGCATCGATGACCGCTGCGACGTTGTTAATCAGTTTGATGATCAACTTGGCAAGCCGATAGGCCGGGGCCGCCTTGCCACCGAAGAAGAACGTGCGCGGCGGCACATCGAACAGCGGGTTCGAACGCATCCGGTTGTACAGGATGATGATGTGCAACAGGTTCAGCAACTGCCGTTTGTATTCGTGGATGCGCTTGATCTGGCAGTCGAAGATCGAATCGGGATCGATCGGCTGGCCCGTCGTCTGTTTCAGCCAGTCGGCAAACTTCGCCTTCGCCGCCCGCTTGGATGCGAGAAACTTCGACCGAAACCCCGCATCCTCAGCCAACGGCTTCAGTCGGGCCAGTTCATCAAGGTTGGTGATCCAGCCGGGACCCACCGCCTCGGTCAGCAATCCGGAAAGCTCGGGGTTCGCCAGCAGCAGCCAGCGCCGCGGCGTCACGCCGTTGGTCTTGTTGCTGAACCGTTCGGGGAACATCTCCGCGAAGTCGGCCACGGTCTTCTTCTTCAGCAGGTCGGTATGAATCTCGGCCACACCGTTGGTGCTGTGCGTCCCCAGGATGGCAAGATGGGCCATGCGCACCTGCCGGGCGGGGATCTCTTCAATGAGACTCAGTCGGCGGAGTTTGTCGAAGTCGCCCGGGTACTTCTTCACCACATCGCCCAGGAAGCGGGCGTTGATCTCGTAGATGATCTCCAGCAGCCGGGGCAGCATCCGTTCAAACAGTTCGATCGGCCACTTCTCGAGCGCCTCGGGCAGCAGCGTGTGGTTGGTGTAAGCCAGCGTGCGCGTGGTGATGTCCCACGCCGTTTCCCAGTCGAGGCGGGCCTGATCGAGCAGGATGCGCATCAGTTCCGCGACGGCCATCGACGGATGCGTGTCGTTGAGTTGGACGGCCACTTTGTCGGGCAGTTCTGTCCACTCGTTTCCTCGCCGGAGGAAGCGGGCCACGATGTCCGCCAGCGAGCAGGCAACCAGAAAGTACTCCTGCAGGAAGCGCAGCGACCGGCCGCGCGGCGTTGAGTCATCGGGGTACAGCACGCGCGTCAGCGACTCCGCGGCCACTTTGTCGAAGACCGCGCCGAAGAAATCACCCGTGGAGAACTCGCCGAAGTCGAAGTAGTCGGGCGAGGCGGCGCCCCAGAGACGCAGCGTGTTGATCGTCTTGCCGCCGTAGCCGACAACGGGCCGATCGTACGGGATGCCCAGCAGCGTTGTCGGCTGTCCCGGCGTCGACTGAATCGCGCCTCCCTTCATGCGGAACGACGTATTCAAACTGACGGACGCCATGTCCTGATGGCGGACAACTTCCCACGGGTCGGGACGGCGCAGCCAGTTGTCGGGGCGCTCGATCTGGTAGCCGTTCTGAAACTGTTGATGGAAAATGCCGTATTCGTACCGCAATCCGTAACCGATCGCGGGGATCTGCAGCGTGGCAAGCGAGTCGATGAAGCAGGCCGCCAGTCGCCCCAACCCGCCATTGCCCAAGCCGGCGTCGGGTTCCTCGTCGATCATCTCGCGCCAGTGCTGCCCGGCATCCGACGCCAGATCGGCCTCGACCCAATCGTGAATGCCAAGGTTGGTGATGTTATTGAAGAGCGTCCGGCCGATCAGGAACTCCATCGACAGGTAATAGACCTGCTTGGGGTTCTTCGCGTCGTGCGTTTCGATCGTCTTCAACCAGCGCTGCGCGAGCAAATCTCTGATCGAACGAGCCAGTGCTTCGAAGCGATCCCGCGGCTCGGCAGCGGACGACGTGACAAGGTGATCAAGCACCAGATGCCGATCATAGTAATCAGCCTCCCGAAACTTGAACGACCCGCATTCGTACTGATCGAGTGAATCGGGCATTGTGTCGTTTTCCCTCCGCGTCACGGCTTCACTTACCTACTTGCGACTTCGCCGCATCAACGACCGCTTCCACGTTGAAGCCGAAGTGCTTCAGCAGGTCCTTCAGCGGGCCCGAGGCACCGAACGACTTCATGCCGATGCTGGTTCCCTTCGTGCCGACGTAGCGTTCCCAGCCGAAGGTGCTGCCCATCTCGACGCTGACGCGCGCGGTGATCGCCGGCGGCAGCACGCTGTCGCGGTACTCCTGGCTTTGCCGGGCGAACAGTTCCCACGACGGCATGCTGACCAGGCGGGCCTTGATGCCGGCCTTCGCCAGTTCTTCCTGTGCACTGACGATCAACTGCACTTCGGTGCCGCTGGCGATCAGGATGACGTCGGGCTTGCCGCCCTCTGCATCGAGCAACACATAAGCCCCCTTGGCGGATCCCGCGGCCGGGGCGTACTTCGTGCGATCGAGTGTCGGCATCGCCTGCCGTGACAGGATCAGGAGAACCGGGTCATGCATGTGGCTGACCGCGAACCGCCAGGCTTCCGCAGTTTCGTTCGCGTCACCGGGGCGGATGGTGATCAGGTTCGGCATCGCCCGCATGGCGGCCAGATGCTCGATCGGCTGATGTGTCGGCCCGTCTTCGCCCACACCGATCGAGTCGTGCGTGAACACGTAGATCACCGACAGTTCCATGATCGCGCCGAGCCGGATCGAACCCCGGCCGTAGTCGCTGAAGATGAAGAAGCCTGCCCCGTAGGAACGCAGCTTGATCAGGGCCATGCCGTTGATGATGCCGCCCATGCCGTGCTCGCGAACGCCGAAGTGCATGTTCCGCCCGCCGGGGGTGGCGGCCTGCAACTGGCCCGCACCTTCGAACGTCATCAGCGTCTTGGTCGAGGGGGCCAGATCAGCCGAGCCGCCGACCATCCAGGGGACGTTCTTCGCAATGGCGTTGAGAACCTTGCCGCCCGACTCGCGTGTCGCCTGCCCCTTCGGGTCGGCCGGGAAAACGGGGATGTCCTTGTCCCAGCCGTCCGGCAGTTGGCGGTTGTCCATCAGTTCGAAGTCTTTCGCGAGTTCGGGATACTTCGCCTTGTACTCCGCGAAGCGGGCGTACCACTTGTCGCGGGCCGTCTTACCGCGCTGGCCGATCCCCTTCTGGAAATGGTTGTAGACGCCGTCCGGCACCAGAAACTTGGCGTCTTCAGGCCAGCCGTAGAACTTCTTGGTCAGCTTGATCTCTTCATCGCCCAGCGGTTCGCCATGGGCACCATGCGTGTCCTGCTTATGCGGGGCACCCCAGCCGATCAGGCTGTCGCAGATGATGAAGGTCGGCTTGTCGGACACCTTCTGGAAAGCCTCGATGGCAGTGCTCATCGCGCCGATGTCGTTGGCATCGCTGACGTGCAGCACATTCCAGCCGTACGCCTTGAAGCGGGCACCGACGTCTTCGGTGAAGGCCAGCGTGGTATGGCCTTCGATCGAGATCCGGTTGTTGTCGTAAATCAGGCAGAGGTTCGACAGTTTCTGATGACCCGCGAACGATGCCGCCTCGCTGGAGATGCCTTCCATCATGCAGCCGTCGCCGCAGATGGCGTAGACGTTGAAACCGAACAAGTCTTCGAACCCCGGCTTGTTGAACCGGGCCGAAATCCAGCGCCCGGCAATCGCCATGCCGACGGCGTTGGCGACACCCTGCCCCAGCGGACCGGTGGTCGTCTCGACACCGGCGGTCCACTCGTATTCCGGATGGCCCGGGGTACGGCTGTTCAACTGGCGGAAGCGCTTGATCTCCTCGATCGGCAGCGACGGTTCGTTGACGACCTTGTCGTCCTTGATGTGCTTCACGCCGGTCAGATGGATCATCGCGTACACAAGCATCGATGCGTGGCCGTTCGACAGCACGAAGCGATCGCGGTTCGGCCAGAGCGGGTCGGCCGGGTCGTAGTTCATGTAGCGTTGCCACAGGGTGTACGCCACGGGCGCGAGCGACATCGGCGCGCCGGGGTGCCCGGAATTGGCGGCCTGCACGGCATCCATCGACAGCGTGCGGATGGTGTTGATGCAAACCGGATCCAGCGGATCCTTTTCGCCCTTGATCTGGCCCGGGACGCTGTAGGTCATGTGGGAACCTTTCGAGAGAATCACAATCAATGAAACCGTACCGATGAATTACATGCTTCGCCCGTCGATCGCCTTCACCTTGTTCAGCCGCCGGGTGTGCCGTTCCGCGCCGCTGAACTCGCTGGCCAGGAAGCTCTGCACCAGTTCCCATGCCACCGAGGCGCCGATCACCCGGCCGCCCATGCAGATGATGTTCATGTCGTCATCCTCGACGCCCTGATGGGCCGAGAAATGGTCGTGAATCAACGCGCCACGCGCGCCCGGCACCTTGTTGACGGCGATGCAGGCCCCGACGCCGCTGCCGCACACGGCAATGCCGCGCGCGACCTGCCCGGCCGCGACGGCCTTGGCCAGGGGGATCACGAAGTCGGGATAGTCGTCGCTGGGGACCATCGACGTCGCCCCGAAGTCGACGACCTCATGCCCGGCCGCGCGGATCTTTTCCGCCAGTTCCATCTTCAGTTCGTAGCCGCCATGGTCCGATGCGATGCCGACTTTCATGGTGCGTTCTCCGTTAGCCCATCTCGACTTCGGCAGGCATTAACACGAAATCGTCCTGCCCTTCGACCGGCTTGGGCACGTCGATCGACATCACGCGCCAGCCGGCGTGCTGCAGTGTTCCCTTGAACGGCGGGTTGCCCGTGACGTTGCCGACAAGTCGAATGGCCGAGGGATCGAACCCCGCCTGCACCGTCACGGTCGAGCCTTCCTGATTCGGCAGCACCGGTTCGAGCGTCACATGCTTCTTCAGAGCCGCCTGCGCCTTGGCATGAATGTCGCGCACGGAGGCACCGATCTGGTCATCCTGGTACTGCTGGATGTTCTCCATCAGGAAGTCGAGCAACCGGGCCTCACGCTGCAGGATGCCGAGAAGCCGGATCGGCTCGGCCGAGCGCTTCGGCGGTGGCGGCGGCACGAACAGTTGTTCGACCCGGGCAGCGAACGCAGGGTCGCCTGCGGCCTTTCTGCCGACGCGTGAGCCGATCGCGAATGCTGCGGAGCCTCCCGCTTTCTGCATCAGCAGGAAGTACGCCCCGGCAGCGCCGACAATCAATCCGCCCACCAGTCCGCCGATCAGCATTTCCATCACACGCATCCTCATGTATCGCGGATGAGGAGAGGATATGGAAATCCGCAAGTCCCGACGTGAGGGTTTTGGACGTCGGAGAATGAATTCAACATCGCGATCGCCGACCTTCGGAAGCCTCAGGTCGGGGATTGTAAGATGACTGAATGAAGTACGCGATTTTGCTCCTGTTCGTCGTCGGTTGCCAACAACCGGCGGGCAACCCGCCGACGCAGGCGCGGACGGCACTGCTGACCGCGATGAACGACCGCCTGACGCTGATGGAGCAGGTGGCCGCGTACAAGTTCGTGAACAAGAAACCGATTGAAGATCTCGAGCGCGAAGCGGCCCTGTTGGAAGCGATGGAGACACGCGCCCCGTCGTTCGGCCTGCCGCCGCAGGACGTCCGCCGATTCTTCGAAGCGCAGATCGAAGCGGCAAAGATGGTGCAGGCCAATTTGATGGGAACCTGGCAGGCCTCGGTCTTGAATCCACCCGCGCCGCCGTCGCTCGATGAATTGCGGCAGAAGATCGATCGCGTCAACGAAGCACTGCTTCACGCGCTCAACCACGATCGTCCGTTTCGTGACCAGAAGCAGGAATTGCACTCGGCCGCGGAGAAGTTGCTGGTAGCGCCCGGTGTCACAGCAGAAGTGCGCCGGCAGGCACTGCGGCCGTTGATGCAGTGAGTTGTTGGCCGCGACCCGAAGGCTTTGCGAAGGGGAGCGCGATTCGCGTGCCACCGCGCTCCGCTGCGGAAACCCTCCGCGTCGCGGCTAACGTTCTTCCCGCAGCTTCGTCACCAACTCTTTCAACTGTCCCAAACTCGCCGTCAGTGCCGCGGGGTCTTCCGACATGCCGTCGAAGTAGCCTCTCACGTGGCCCTGCTTGTCGACGACGGCCAGGCGCGTGCTGTGGTCGAACTCGTCGCCGGGCTTGCCGTTCGGGTTCTTCGCGATGCCAAGCTTGAAGCCGTTTGACATCAGGCGATGGATCTCGTCTTCCGCACCGGTCAGGAACAGCCAGCGCCTGGCGTCGGCCTGATAGCGCTCCGCGTACTGGCGAAGTTCTTTCGCGTCGTCGCGTTCCGGGTCGACGGTGAACGTCACCAACGTGATGTCGGGCATCTCCGCCTGCAGGCGTGCCATCGTCGCGGTCACCTGAGGGCATGGGCCGGCGCAGCGCGTGAACACGAACGAAGCGACCCAGACCTTGCCCTTGAAGTCTTCCAGGCTCTTCTTCGTGCCGTCGCGTTCCGTCAGCAGGAAGTCATCGAGTGTGAAGTCGATCGGTTCCTGTTTGGCTTTCGGCATCGGCCCGCAGGTCGTACAGGTGCCGTCCGACTGCGGTTTGCATGACGGAGCAGCCGCGAGGGCGAACGCAAACAGAATCAACATGCGTCGCATCAAAGTGGTCTCTCCCCCGTGAAGCCGCGACGCGCAGCGCAGCTTCACATGTTGAGTGTTTCACGACCGCAGCATCCGCGGCACCACGCCATCGACGATCAGCAGCAGCATCAGCCCCGCCAGATACAGCAGCGACGAACGCAGCACATACTTCGCGTTCATGCGTGTGGGCGACTTGCGGAACTCGATGGCACAGTTCAAGAAGAGCACGCTCAGGAAGATCGCCCCGGTCATGAAGACGACCGCGCCGGCCTGGCCCATGAAGGCCGGCAGCATCGAGATGGGCAGTAGCAGGATGCATGTGCCGATCATCGCCTTGCCGGTGAAGGCACCCGTCGGGTCGTTCGCGGGAATCATCTTCAGGCCGCCTGCGGCATACTCGTCGCGGTACAGCCAGGCGATGGCGAAGAAGTGCGGCAGCTGCCAGACGAACAGGATCGCGAACAGCGACATCGCGCCCCACGACAGCTCACCGCGAGCCGCCGCCCAGCCGATCACCGGCGGCAACGCCCCGGGGAACGCACCGATCACCGTGTTCCAAGCCGTAAGGGGCTTCAATGGGGTGTAGACGAGGACATACGTCAGCAGCGTGACGGCCGCGACAATCGCCGCCAGCGGCGACGGCAGCGTCATCAACAGATACCCCAGGCCGACCACACTGAAGACCAGCCCCAGCACCAGTGCTTCCATCGGGGTCATGCGGCCCGCCGGCAGGGGGCGGTTCGCGGTCCGCCGCATGCGGGCGTCGCTCTTGCGTTCAAGCCACTGGTTCAGGACGCTCGACCCGGACGCGACCAGTGCCGTACCCAGCATGGTGTGGAATAGCGGCAGAAAGCGGGCATCGGTCCCGGCAGCGACAAGATAGCCGACCGCCACGGTGAACAGGGCCATCGCGCCGATCTTCGGCCGGGTCAGTTGCATGTAGTCAGCCAGGCGAGGCAGGGCCGGGGCCTGCGTTTGTTCAAGTACGGCCGTCTTCACGTGGCTTCTCCGAGTTGCGGCAGCGGCACTGGCAGCGGAGTCATGGCGGGAACCGCGTCTAATTGTTTTATGGGCCGGCGCGTCAAAAGCATCAGGCTGACCGACGTTGCGAGAATGATCGACCCGATCATCATATGGGCGGTGCGGACGACCGCCTGCCCGGTGGTCACCTTCTGCAGTTCCGGCAGCGTACCCGTGGCGAACTTGCCGAGCCAGGCTTCGACCCCCAGCGTGACCTGCGAAACGATCAGGCAGGTGAGCAGCACACAACCGACGCGCAGCCGCTGCCAGGCGATGGCCGACTCCCGAGCGGAGCGGAACAGCCAGACCAGCGCCGCCACGACGAGAAACGCCGTCAGGATATGCAGCCGCTGCACAAGGCCAGTGGCGAAGTGGCGCGTGAGCGCCCCCCAGACCAATTGCAGGAAGACCAGCATGACGAGAACATGCGCCAGCCGCCGCAGCCATAGGCGGTTGTCGTCGGGAATAGCGGGGATCTCGCGCGGCTTCGCGGTCAGCACGGCCAGGCTGACCAGCAGGCTGAACACCACTTGCCCGAAGATGCCATGCACGGCCGCCAGGTCGGTCCCCGCGAGGACGTTCAACCTGACGCGAAACCCGCCGAGCAGCCCCTGAATCATGACCGCCACCAGCGTGATGACCGCCAGCAACCGCAGACCACCATGACGTTGACCAAGCCCGGACAACGCCAGTATCAGCAACAGCCCCAGCGAACCGAAGATGGCGCTGACCGAATCGATCGGAAGCACAATGACTTCCGCATTCTTCTGCTTCATCATCTGGCCATGGAACTGGCCGAAGGCCGCCAGCAGTGCGATCAGCGCGGCCACGCCCAACCAGCGTGACAATGACCGCGGCTCAGTGAACCAGATGCCGATGGCGAGAATGGCCGTCAGCCCGCCGACGGTGAACCCGGCCAGGCGGTGTACGTGTTCGATCAGGAACCCGCGCGATGGTTCCTGCCAGTTGATGAAGAACAGGTACCAAGGTTCCGTCGGCCAGATCGGGTCGGCCATGCCCACCCGGAACGTGGTCACGAGCCCGCCAAGCAACAGCAGGCAGAAGGTGACGACGACGGTAAGGATCGCCCAATAGTGCAACCAACGCGGTATCGGTCGTAACGTCATGACGCACCCTTCAGAGCCCGAGCGCCAGCGGGGAAACGAGCTTTCCTCGCTGGCGCTCGGGCTCTGATTAATTGGTAATGCCCTTCGTGATGCCCATGAAGACGTCTTCGAGGTCGATCTTCTCTTCACGGAACATCCGCAGCTTTTGCCCTTCGCGGATCAGCAGTTCAGGGATGAAGGCACCATCCGTCGACCCATCTTTCAACGTCACGCGGATCGCTTCTTCTTTCAACCGGGCGGCATCTTCTTTCACAACAATCTCGACCTTGGCCACTTCCGGGTGTTGCTCCAGCAGCTTTGCGGCGGCCTGATTGCCGTCGTTCAGCACGGCCACTTCGAAGATGAACGCCTGGCGCACCTGCTTCCGGGCGGTTTCCACGTCGCCGTTGAACAGCAGCTTGCCGCGTTCGATGATGCCGATCTTGTTGCAGATGTCGGCCAGTTCCGGCAGGATGTGGCTTGACAGCATGATCGTCTTCTTCATCGATCGCAGTTCTTTGATCAACTCGCGCATCTCGATGCGAGCGCGGGGGTCAAGCCCTGAGGCCGGTTCATCCAGCAGCAGCACCTGCGGTTCGTGCAGCAGCACCCGTGCCAGGCCCAGCCGTTGCGTCATGCCGCGCGACAGGCTTGTCACCAGTGCGTCGCGCTTGTAGCCCAGGTCGACCAGTTCAAGGACCTGGTCGACTTTCTTCCGGCGGTCGGGGCCCTGAATCCGATACGCGGCGGCGAAGAACTCGAGGTACTCGGTCACCTTCATGTCGTCGTACACGCCGAAGAAGTCGGGCATGTAGCCGATGGCCCGGCGGATCTCCTTCGAGCCGGTGTAGATCGAGTAGCCGCACACTCTGGCTTCGCCCCACGAG
>JBBQII010000013.1:0-16192 GCA_038324795.1 Gemmatales bacterium | reverse complement strand
TGTGGTAGATCGGCTCAGGTATGTGGATATCCTGCCTGTCTACTAATCCCTTCGTCGGCATTTCCATCCAAATGTAGGTCCGACCGTATCGAACCATTGCCGTCTGAGCGTCTTTAATTTGAACGATCTGCATCACCGGATAGTCAGCCGAATCAGCTGTTCCGTCGACAGTGACGCGTGCAAGATCACCTTCCTTCATGTCTTCAAGGATTTTCGCCATTCGAGGCATTGGCTGTCGATTCAGTTCCGCTTTGTCAAAATATTGCTTGCTTCGGAACGCCAGGTCACTGTTGAGTTGTTTCCAGAGTTGATACTGTGAAGCACGCGACGTCTTCTTCAGTTGCGAAGCAACTGCTTCGTACTCGCGATAGATCGCCGCAAGTTCTGCGTCGCGCTTTTGTTTGGTGCTTGTTGTGAACGCGCTTTCACGTTCGAGGTATTCTTTCTTCAGTTTGACCAAGTCGGGCTCAGCAGCAGTCGCACTACCGAAGCTAAGTACGAATCCCGCAAACGCAGTTCGAATGATGGGCAGCATGCGAGACCCTCGCGCAGACTTTCGATTGGCAACAATCGGGCGAGCTTAAACTTCCGAAAAACCGCTGTCAACGACATTCCAAAAATCAGCAGACTGTTGACTGTTCGCGGTGTCGCATCGACAAGCAGCCTTGGATTCAAGGTTTCAGCAGCGCCGCCATCGACCTCTTCACAGCCTTCAAACGCTCCACGGGCAGCACGAACAGTTCACCCGGGTGCTGATTCGTGGCGGCATACAGCCTTGTACCGTCCTTGTCGGCGGGGCCGCCCAGCGTCAGCGTGACCGGCTTGCCGCCTTCCACGTCGAGGGTCACCTCCAGTGCCCCGTCTTTGACATCGAGCTTACCGTCCACTTTTCCGGTCACCTGTTCCATCGATAGAGGCTTGGCGACCTGCATCAGAAAGTCCTCCGCCGTCACCGGGTCGACGGTGCCTCCGCCCTTCACCGACCAAAGGCCGCCGGGCTTGCGTTCGAGCGTCAGCGACTGCGGTTCGCCGGGCTTCGCGGGGTCGACCCAGCCGCGCAGCGTCATGGTCTTCACGCTTGACAGTTCCACATGGTAAAGAATCGGATCGAGCAGGCGGTCCTTCGTCAGCAATTCACGCTTGGCGGGCGGCCATTCGAACACGAAATCCAAACCGGCCGTCGTCGCGTAGACACTGATTTTGCCTTTCACGTCGCTGCCCAGCAGAAATGTTCGATCGACGATTGGGGCAACGAAGCCGAGCGTGAGTTTGAAGTCGGGCATCGCGGGATCCAAGCCCCACGTCTTCAATTGTTCTGGCGTCGGCTTCTCGGCCACGACGCGTTCCGTCGTCGTCTGGTTGAATGAATCGAGCACGTTGCGGATTTGCACCGGGCTGGCTCGCTTCCCCTTCAGCGCTTCGGGGGATTCAAAAGTCCAGGTCGATGCCTCGACGGGTAGATCGCCCGGGCCGCGGATGATCTTCCATGTGGCACCGTCACGCGGAAACGTCAGTGATCGCACTTCGTCCGCCTTGAACGGCGGCAGTTTGATGTTGACGTAGTCGAGCCGATTTTTACCTGCGAGCGCCAACAGTGAATCCGGCATCTTGAAATCGGCCTTGCCGCCACCCATCAGCCGACGGACGTACGCAATGTCCCCCGTGTCCTTCTTGCCGAACAGCAGCATGATCGTGGGCGGCCCTTTTGTCGCGGGCCAATCTTCGGTGCCCGTGCGCGGCAGACCCTCTTCCCAGATGCTGATTTCGACGGCGGGTTTGTCGAAGCCGAGACTGGCATCCGTGGAATCGGTCGGCGGGAAGCCTTTCACCTCGCGGTGGCCCAACTTCTGCAACAGCGCATCAACGATGCCGGTGTCGGCGTCGTACATCGTACCGTCGGCCTTCAGCTTCCACTTGCCGGACATTTTCCGCAGTTCGAACGTCCTGCCCTCCTGCGTGATGTTGATCGCATCGACACGGTCCGTCCGTAAGCGCGCAAGGGTTGACTCGCGAAGTTTCGACGGGTTCTCGATCAGCGACCGCAGCATGCGTGCCTTGGCTCCGTTAATCTGCGCCACCGACGCATCCTGCCCGTAACGGACGTAAACCTTGTCGAGTTCGCTCTTGATGGGGGCCTTGCCTATCCAGAGCGTTTCGGTGCCCACGGCGTCGTTGCGGGTGACTTCGATACGGATGACGCCGGGGCTGGTCGGATCGAGTCCCAGCACCGCCAGGTCGCGGATGTCGGGCACGAAGTCCTTGGTCGCGTTGACTTCCATGCTCAGGATCGTGTTGAGCAGGCTGGTCAGGTTGTAGATCGTCTCAGGGTTGCGTTTGTCGACGGGCACTTCGATCTCAACATCGCCGTACCCGGCCGGCTGCACGAACCGCCAGACACTGTCCTTCTTCACCAGGCTCAGCACACGTTCCTGGCCATCGGGCAGGCGTTCGCTGAGTTTGACGCTGGTCAGTTGGCCCGGGGCGGCTTCGAGTGCCATCCCCTCGCCCAGCAGCTTGCGCGAGCGAAGGTCATCGGCATCGACGACAAGTCCGGCAGTGCCGGTGCCGGTCGGCGCGGGTTCCTTGAACAGCGAGCGCAGCCGGCCCCTGCGTGTCGCGTGCGGAACGCCCGGCTCTTCGGACGCCAGCACGTAGACGACGGCCTGCTCCCCGCCGAGCGTTGTCTTGCCGAGCGATACAGTTGCGCTGCGTTCGCCCTTCGACAGCGTGATCTTCACCGGAGGATTGTCGAGCGCATGCTCGGCCGGGTTCTTCGTGACGTCGGTACCCTTATCGTCCTTGCGCGCGGCCAGCAACTCGCCGATGATCGCTTCGACGCGGTCGCTGTCGGCCCGCACATCGAGTGGCCTGGTCATGCGCCAGCGGCCGTCCGGCTGGCGGACGAATTCCATGGTCGTCTTGTCACGGACGATCTCGAGCCGATTGATATCGGACGACTTGGTCTTGAGATTGGCGAAGTTCTCGAACAACGGCCCATCAGGGCGCGACTTACGGCCGTCATCGAAGTACACGACAATTGCCAATACCACGAGAAGTACGGCAAACGCGCCCATCAGGATGTAAGT
This sequence comes from Gemmatales bacterium, assembly GCA_038324795.1. Classification (GTDB taxonomy): domain Bacteria; phylum Planctomycetota; class Planctomycetia; order Gemmatales; family Gemmataceae; genus JAIOQJ01. The sequence goes on along the minus strand of JBBQII010000013.1, from coordinate 13,106 downwards.
AGTGCGAAATCCCTTGGAACTCGTGGCGGCCATGGTGATGCACCTTGATGAGAACTCAACGCAGATTCAGTACAGAAAGTGAACCACGAATAAGCCGAATGACACGAATGTAAACCGGAAGCCAATGCATCACGTTCTGTTCTTATTCGTGTGATTCGGCTTATTCGTGGTTGAACTTCTTCTCTACCGCCGCCGGGGGTACCAGACGCCGAAGGCTGACACACCAAAGGCGGCTAACCACGAAATTCACGAAACACACGAAAGCAGACAAGACACGGAAATCGAATCGGCTGCTTCTTTCGTGTGTTTCGTGCCTTTCGTGGTTGAACTTCTTCTCTACCGCCGTCGCGCATACCAGACACCGAAGCCCAGGCCCGATACAGTCAGCAGCAGCAGGAACAGCGGCAGCCAGATCATGCCGAAGTCGTTCGTTTCTTGCGGCAGGCTGAACGTGCCGAGCGCACGCGGTTCAATCTTGAAGCCGTCGGGACGGTCACGCATCCGGTCGATCAAACGGGCCAGGACGCGCTTGTAGCGTTCCGGCTGCGTGGACGGCTGCTTCAGGATCGCGTCGTCAATCAGTGAATCGCTGCCGATGACCGCCAGGCGCATCCGCTGTTCGGACTGCTCGCCCTTCTTCACCAGTTCCACGGCCACGAGGCCGAACGACACCGGGGCGGCCGTCACCATCTTTTCCTGTTCCGTCTTTACCGAGGCCTCGGCCCGTTCCTTGAGGAGTTGCCGTTCAACGTCTTTCGGGTTCGACGCGAACAAGGCATCCTGGTACACCACAATCCGCGGCGTTGTGTACATGATCGCGCCGGACCGCAGGGTGGGCGGCAGCCCCTGCAGCGGGGCGACGAAGCGCACATTGCCGAACAGCATCGGCTTCTCGTCGAACGACGGATCAAGCGTGCCCAGTACGGCAACTGCCGGCACCCCCTGATCGGGCAGGGTGAAGATCCGCCGGTTCTCGACGTTGATGCCGAAGCCGTTGCACAGAGGTTCGAGGCCCGTCGGGGCCACTTTGCCGTCGACCCCTTCGGTCGCCGGCAACAGGGCGATGATCCGGCCGGGGATCGCCTTCAACTGTTCCGGCGGCTGCATGTATTGCAGCAGCATCTCGACCTGCTTCGGGCTGAACGGCACGCGCGGGGCCGCGATGACAATCAGCGCCGCATCGGTGATGTCGATCCGTTTGCCCGGGTCGAGGAACAGCGGTTTGACTTCAAACTTGCGCTCGGTCAGGTCCCGCACTATCTCGGCACAGGAGCGCGGGTTCGCCTCACTGGGCCCGGTCAGCGACGGCTCACCGTTACTTTGCGTGAAGTAGATCACCGGCCGACGGGCACCGCTGTTCAGGAAGTTCAGCTCGGTCATCAGGCGGGCTTCGCCCTGGAAAACCAGCCGTTTCTCGCTGATGGTCAACAGTTCATTGGCCGAGATGAACGCGGAGGGGATCTCGTTTTCGCCCATGCCGATCATGATGCCGAAGCCGCCGCGCTGGTCCTTCGGCAGATCGAGCTTCTCCTGCACGCGCCTGATTTCGTCGATGTCGTTCGATGGCGACAGGAAGCGCACTTTCACGAGCGGGTTCTGTTCTTCGACGCTCAACAGCAGCGAACGACAGTCGGCATACAGCCCCGTGTACCCCTCTTCATCAAGGAAGTTCTCGGGCAGCACCAGGTAGAGCGTGACCGGCTGCTGGATGGTCTTGAGGAACTCGCGTGATTGCGGGCTAAGCCCCTTGAACGCGGCCGCGGTGGTCACCACGCTGTCGGGCAGTTTCAGGAACAGCACGACGTTGACGATCACCAGCACCAGCATCAACAGTAGCCCGGAGAGTGTCGCGTTGGTGCCGTGCAGCAGCCGTCGAATGACGACACTCGTCCGCTCGGCCGGCCTGCCAAACTGCACGCTGACGAACAGCAGAACAAGTCCCGCAAAGAAGACCGACAGTGCCGCCAGCACCCATTTGGCTTCACCCGTTTCGCCCTGATTGATCCAGAGGAGGACGCTCTTCTGCCAGCGCCATGCGAACACGAAGCCGAGCAGCGATGTCAGCAGGCCGAGGATGCCGCCCAGCACCATCAGGGTCACACGCGTTTCGTGCACCGGATCGCCTTCGCCGGGTTTGCGTGACAACGTCCACGCCGCCCCGGCGAACAGCACGATGCCGCACAGCCCGGCCCAGATCGCGCCGCTGAGGTAGTCGCCGCTGGTCTGCGGTGCCGTCAGGCTTTGCGTCGGCGTCTCGCCCGGCTTCACCTCTTCGACCTTCGGCTCGGCCGGCAGGTCACGCGTGCTGTTCCACTGCAGGCCCAGGTAACCGGCCAGGGCGACTTGCAGCACGCCGACAGCGATCAGCACGTAGGCAAACTTGTCGCGGAAAGCGGCGATCCGTTCGATGAAGCCGGGCGTGTCGTCGGCGGGTGTAGACATGGCTCAACTCCACCGTCGGGCTTCAAGGACCTTGACGGTCAGAAACAGCCAGAAGAACGTGAACGACCCCTGCAGGATCATTTCGCGCACATGCATGCGCCCCTTGAGGGACGACACCCATAACTCGGAATACGACAGGTGCGAGAAGACAGCTTTCCACAACGGCCCCACGCTTTCGAGCCGTTGCACGAAGCCCGAGCCGAGGATTGTCACCAGCAGCAGACCCATGAAAGTAAGAACCGCACCGACGATCTGATTGCCCGACAGGGCCGAGAAGAACAGCCCCATGCTGATGAACGATGAGACGCACAACAGCAGCGCGAAGTAGAAACTCAGCAGCGGGCGGTAGTCGAAATCGTTGCCGCTTTCGACTCGAAGCGAGATCAGGAACAGCGCCCAGATGCCCCACAACAGCATGAAGAAGATCAGCGCCGCCACATGCTTGCTGAGCACGACGGTCGATTCCTTCACCGGGGCGCACATCAGCACTTCGTAGGTGCCCGATCGTTTCTCTTCCGCCAGCAGCCGCATCGTAATCGCGGGGACCAGCACCAGGATGACGATCGGCGGGAAGTCCTGAAAGTAGTTCAGCACGATCGGCTCGATGCGGATGCCGCCGGCCTTGATGAAGTTGACGAAAAAGTAGTAGGCCGTCCACCCCATCAGCACCATGCCGATCATCACCAGATAGGCGATGGGGGAGTAGAAGTAGCCCGTCAATTCGCGTTTCGCCAGCACCACGAAGCGGCTGTCCGACACCAGCGACAGGGCCACCATCCCGTAGAGCATGCCGCAGATCAGCAGCAGCAGCCCCGTCGGTACGAAGAACGGGGCGACACTCATCTTCAGCACCGCCGGCAGGATCGACCGCAGCAGCGCGTAGAGGATCAGGAACACGGCCGTCATCCCCAGCGCCAGCCCGACGCGGTAGGGCACTTCGCTGACCGGCGACTGCTGGCTGACGAAACCGCACAGGTAAATCAGGCCCAGCACGGCGAGAAGTATGCCGTAGGTCACCGCGAAATCGGTGATGAACAGACAGCCGAGCAATCCCACGCCGCCGGCCACGGCCCCGGTGATGCCAAGCACCCACGTCAGCCGCTTGATCCAGCCCGCATCGGTCTCATGACGCAGATTAGTCAGCAGAAAGCAGAAGGCCGCGATGGCGGTCGCCCAGCCGTAGGTGACGAAAAGATTGACACGTACCAGCGCGAATAGTGCTGTGATTCCGACGAGCGCCATGCCGATGACGCCATACGCCCGGCGGATCTGCATGTCCGTATCGCGGAGGGCATGAAACAGCATGCCGAGCAACCCGAAGGCAATGAACAGGATGCCGCCTTCGGGTCCGATGATGCGCGGCCCGTACACGGCATTGAAGACGACGACCGTCAACCCCAGCACGGCAATCATCATGCCGATCAGCCCGAATGCGCGTGCAGCGCTCGGCTCGTCGACCGCGACCTGCGATGGCGCGATCTCCGGCGGACGACCCGGCATTTCGGGGAGAGTCTGTGTCGACATCTAGGGTACGGTACTCCAGTGGTTACGCCGCCGCTGCCGCGGGGTCGCCGCGCAGCACGACGTTCATGTACAGGTCTTCCAGTCGTTGCCGGCGCAGGTCGAGCCGGCGGATTAGCCAGCCCTTTTCAATCACCTTCTTCGCCAACGGCTCAAGCAACTCCGCCGGAGCATCGATTTCGTAGAAGGCGAGGTTCTGGTCGCCTGATGCCTGCCGCACGCCGGTGACGCCCGGTTCCTTCGTCAGGAACGGCTTCACTTCACTTGCCGGGCCACGGACTTCCATCACGATCACCGGGGCCTGCTTCGCTAAGGTCGACAGCATTCCATCCCAGCGGATCGTACCGCGGTTGATGATCATCACGCGATTGCAGATCGCTTCCACTTCGGGCAGGATGTGCGTCGACAGCAGCACCGTGTGGCTGCCGGCCAGTTCCTTGATCGTGTTCAGCGTCTCACGAATCTGCACCGGGTCGAGGCCGCTGGTCGGCTCGTCGAGGATCATCACCGGCGGGTCGTTGATCATTGCGTCGGCCAGGCCAACACGCTGGCGGTAGCCCTTCGACAGCGTGCCCACCAGTCGTCGGCGTACTTCGCGGATCCGGCAGCGTTCGAGGCAGTATTCGACGCGGGCCGCACGTTTGCGGCGCTCGACGCCCTTCAAACGGGCGCGGAACACGAGGTACTCTTCCACCCGCATCTCGGGGTAGATCGGGACCGATTCCGGCAGGTAGCCGAGCCGCTCGCGCACGGCCATCGAATCGTCCATGACGTCGAAGCCGCACAGCCGAGCCACGCCGCTGGTGGCCGGCAGGTAGGTGGTCAGCATTCGCATCGTCGTCGATTTGCCGGCCCCGTTCGGCCCGAGGAACCCGACCAGCTCACCGGGGGCCACATCGAACGAAATGCGATCGACGGCCAGCACCTGGCCGTACTGCTTCACAAGGTTCTCAACCTGGATCGCCCGATCGCTCATGCGGAACAGGATATGACCGACGCGACGGAATGGGTATCTGTCGAGTAAAACGCATGTTACACTCTTCTCATGCAGGAGGAAGACGCATTCCTGGCCGCGATTCGCGAACGACCCGATGACGACGGGCCGCGGCTGGTCTTTGCGGACTATCTCGATGAGCAGGCCAGTTCCCGCGGTATCTTCATCCGCATCCAGTGCGCGTTGGCAAAGATGGGCGAAGACGACCCGCGCCGCACGTCACTGGAAGAGCAGGAACGCTACCTGCTGGAAGCCAACCGCCACGTCTGGACCGCGCCGTTCCGGGGATTGACCGGCCTCGAAGTCTTCCGCCGTGGTTTTGTGGAGCAGGTGAATATCGAATCACGCGTCTTCCTGATGCGGGCGGAAGAGCTGTTCGCGCGCGGGCCGATCCGCCGGGTCTGTTTGCTCGACGTGGCGGGACTGCTCGATCATATCGTTGCCTCGCCGTACCTGGCCCGGCTCACAGAACTGAGTATCTCGAAGCAGCACCTTGGCGATGGGCTGGCGAAGGCGCTCGCCGACTCGCCGCATGTGACCCGCCTGACGGCCCTGAACCTGGGCCGAAATCGGCTCGGCGACACCGGGGCGGAGATTCTCGCGCGGGCCGGGAACCTGGCCAACGTGAAGCAGCTGGATCTGGGTGAAAATGGCATCGGCGACGGTGGTGCCCGCTCGCTAGCCATGTCGCGTCACTGGCAGAAGCTGGAAACGCTGGGCCTTGCGAACAACGAGATCGGCTTCGGCGGGTTGGAAGCGCTCGCCGCCAGCGACCGGCTGCCATCCCTCACGGCACTTGGCCTGAGCGAGAACGCCGTCGGCCGACAGAGGGCCTACCCGTTCCACGGCGAGACGGCCGAGCCGCGGCTGAAGTTCCTCGACCTCAGCGAGAACGGGTTGAACCAGGCCAGCATCGGCTCCGTATTGACCTCACCGCATCTGCTCGCGCTGGAACTGTTGAACCTGAACCGCAACCTCCTCGGCAATGGCGGCCTCGAAGCGTTGGCCGGCAGCACCGTGATGCAGACACTACGGGTGCTGTACCTCAACAGCAACCGTATCGGCGACGAGGGGGCACGAGCGCTGGCTCGCTCGCCTCAACTGGAACGACTGACGGTCCTCGATCTCGGCTACAACCCGATTCACGATGCCGGGGCCATGGCGCTGCTGGAAGCAGGGGCGTTGCGGACGCTGAAGAAGCTTGGCGTGCCGAAGCTGGGATTGTCGCACCGCATGCGCCGGGCGCTGATGGCGCGGTTTGACAAGCTGTAACCGCCCTATAATTGCTGGCATCGCTCATCCGTTCGCGGTAATCTGTCTTCCTGCCCGCCATGCTTCAGGAGCTGCATCGTGCTGCGTTTCGCTGTATCCATCGCTTTGATCTTCATCACGTCAATCCCGGTTCTCGCTCAAGCGAAGAAGTCCGGAAAACTGGAACTGCTGCCCAAGCCCCGCGTGTTGCCGGGCACGGACATCTCGGCCACGCCGGTCGACTCGCTGAAGGTCGCCAAGGGGTTCAAGGTCGAACTGCTCTACTCCGTGCCGAAGGATCAGGAAGGTTCCTGGGTCAGCATGTGCGTAGATCCGAAGGGTCGACTGATCGTATGCGATCAGTACGGCGGGCTGTTCCGCGTGACGCCGCCGCCGATCGGCGATGCCGGCAAGCCGGTCAAGATCGAGAAGATCCCCGTCAACCTCGGTGATGCGCAGGGCCTGCTCTGGGCGTTCGACAGCTTGTACGTGATGGTCAACAGCAACCGCATGCCCAGCGGGCTGTACCGGGTACGCGACACGAACAACGACGATGTCTTGGACGAAGTGACGCTGCTGAAGAAGCTGACCGGCGGCCAGCGCGAACACGGGCCGCATGCCGTGATCCTGAGCCCCGACGGCAAATCGCTGACGGTTGTCTGCGGTAATCAGGAACCGGTCGTGTCGCCGCTCGCGGCATCGCGGGTGCCGAAGCATTGGGGCGAAGACCATCTGCTGCCGCGCATGCCGGACGGCCGGGGTTTCATGGCCGGCGTCATGGGGCCGGGCGGCTGCATCTACACAGTTGACCCCGAAGGCAAGAACTGGGAACTGCAAAGCACCGGTTACCGCAACCAGTACGATGCCGCCTACAACAAGTACGGCGATCTGTTCACGTACGATGCCGACATGGAATGGGACTTCAACACCCCATGGTATCGCCCTACACGTGTCTGCCTGGCCGTCCCGGGGGCCGACTTCGGCTGGCGCAACGGGGCCGGAAAATGGCCCAGTTACCATGCCGACAGCCTGCCGTCGGTCGTTGACATCGGGCCTGGCTCCCCGACGGGCGTCTGCTTCGGCTACGGGGCGAAGTTCCCCGCGAAGTATCAGGATGCCATGTACATCTGCGACTGGAGCTACGGCAAGCTGTATGCGGTACACCTGAAGCCCGACGGCAGCGCCTACAAGGGCGATGTCGAGGAGTTCATCACCGGCACGCCGTTGCCGTTGACGGACGTTGTCGTCAACCCCGTGGATGGCGCGATGTACTTCACGATCGGCGGGCGGAAGACGAAGTCGGGCCTGTACCGCGTGACTTATGCCGGGAACGAGTCGGTTGGACCCTTGGACGAGGTAGGTAAACCGGTAGTCGCCACTCCGAGCCTTTTTCAGGGAATCGAACGACGATCGCTCAGTACCCTTTTGGAAAAGTCCGATCCGAAAGCCGTCAAAATCGCTTGGCCAATGTTGAAAAGCGATGACCGCTTTCTCCGTTCGACAGCCCGCTACGTCATCGAACAACAAGATCCAAAGGTATGGATCGAGTTGGCCCTCCGCGAAACCGACTCCCAAGCCGCTCTCGAAGCCTTGCTCGCCCTCGTTCGTGTCAGCAGCGATGACCCGCAGCACAAGAAGACGCCCGTTGACGAGAAGCTGAAGGGGCAGATCCTCGACCGATTGGAAAAGTTCGACTGGGCGAAGCTCACCGACTTTCAGAAACTGCAATTGCTGCGCATCTACGCGATCACATTCGTGCGCATGGGCCCTCCCGATGATGCTCACGCGGCCAAGATCACGATCAGGTTCGATGCGTTCCTTCCCTCCAGCAACCGTTTCGTGAATGCGGAGCTTTGCCAGTTGCTGGTCTATCTGCAATCGCCTACGGTCGCTGCCAAGGCAATGAAGCTGCTGGCCGACGCACCAACGCAGGAAGAGCAGATCGAGTACGCCAAGTCGCTGCGGATGCTGAAAACAGGCTGGACGCCCGCGCTTCGGCAGGACTACTTCAGCTGGTTCCTGAAGGCCGCGAACTTCAAGGGCGGCAACAGCTTCGACGGCTTCGTCGCGACCATCAAGAAGGATGCCCTCGCCACTCTGACCGACACGGAAAAGAAGGAACTGCAGCCGATTCTGGCGAAGGCACCGGAACCGAAGACGACCAACCTGCTGAGCAACCGGCCGCTGTACAAGCAGTGGAAGATCGACGAGTTGAACGCGCTGATGGACAAGGGCCTTGCGGGCGGCCGCAACTTCGACAACGGCCGGAAGATGTTCGCGACCGCGAACTGTTTCGCTTGCCACCGCTTCGACAACGAAGGGGGTGCCCACGGCCCGGACCTGTCGCAGGCGGCGGGACGCTTCAGCGCCCGGGACCTGATGGAGTCGATCGTCGACCCCAGCAAGTCGATCAGCGACCAGTACGGCGCGGTCAACATCGAGATGGACGACGGCCGGCGCGTGAGTGGGCGCATCATCAACCTGGCCGGCGACAACATGATGATCATGCCGAACATGATGGAGCCGAACACGCTGGTGACCCTGAACCGCCGACTGATCGAGTCAGTGGAACCCTCCAAGCTCTCGCTGATGCCGACGGGCCTGCTCGACACGCTGAAGGACGACGACGTGCTCGACCTGATGGCGTACATGCTGTCGCGGGGCGATCGGGAGAATAAGATGTTCAAGCGAACGGAGCGTCCGCAATGAAACTTGCCTATGAATCGATCGTCGATTTTCTCTCCAGCGCGCCGACTCCGCAACGCATTCTGAAGTACAAGGTGTCGGCGAGAGTACAGACACGAGTCGCTGATCTCATCGGTCGCAAAGAAGATTCCGCATTGAGTGAAGAAGATAACGAGGAACTTGAGAGCTATCTGAATCTGGAGCATATCATGCGGATCGCGAAGGCGAAAGCCGCACTGAGAATTCAACGAGGCGAGTGAATGCCGAGGGCCGATGTTCCAACGGCCCTTCGACGGCGCATTGTCGACCGGGCACAGGGAATCCGCGAATATTGCCTGTTTCCGGAGACCCTGAGCAGTCTTCGCCTCGTCATTGATCATGTGATTGCTGCCAAGCATGGAGGGTTGACGGAATCAGAAAACCTCGCGAACGCTTGCGTTTTTGCAACTCGGCCAAAGGCAGTGACATCGGATCGATTCACTGGCCGAGCGGCGAGTTTGTGCGATTGTTCAACCCGCGTGCCGATCGATGGTCGCAGCATTTTCGATTGTCGCGAAGCCGAATCGAAGGTGTATCAGCGATCGGAATCGTAACTGCAAAGCTGCTTGAATTTAATCGCCCCAAGAGGCTTCAGGAACGACGGTTGTTCATTAAAGTTGGCATGTATCCCGATCGGATCGGTAAAAAGCGCATGTCACCATTGACCGGGAGTTGTTGAAATGTACCGTGGAATACTCTCCGCCTCGATCGTTACAACTGCACTCGCCTATCTCTTGTGGTCCTCGCATTCCGCCGGCGAACCAGCGAATGCAGCGCCTAAACAAGGTAAGCCTGGCCTCGACAAGCGCGAATTGTGGACGACGTCAAAAGTCGTCGGCTCGCCGGAACCGCCTGACCCGTACGCGATGGTCAACCGTTTTCCGATGATCAAATTCGATGAGCCGCTGGAAATGATGGCCGTGCCCGGCAAAGACCAGTGGTTGGTCGCGCAGCGCGGCGGCAAGATCTACTCGTTCAGCAATGATCCGAAACTGGCCGAGAAACAGCTGATGCTCGACATGGGGCACACCGTCTACGGCATTGCCCTGCATCCGAAGTTTCAGGACAACGGCTACATTTACGTCACCCATCTGCCCGATACGCAGAAGGAAACGCCCGACGGCACGATCGTGTCGCGCTTCACGGTCGCCGACCGCGCCAACATGGCGGCCGACCCGAAGACCGAGAAAACAATCATCCGCTGGCCCAACGGCGGGCACAACGGCGGCTGTCTGCGATTCGGGCCGGATGGCATGCTCTACATCTGCACGGGCGACGGCAGCGGCATTGCGGACAGTCTGCAGACCGGGCAGGACCTCGGCGATGTCCTGGGCGCGATCCTTCGCATTGATGTCGATGGCGCGAAGGAGGGCCATGGCTACCGCATCCCGGCGGACAATCCGTTCGTCGGCACGAAGGGCGCTCGCGGCGAGAACTGGGCCTATGGCATCCGCCAGACCTGGAAGATCAGCTTCGACACCGCCACGGGTACGCTGTGGGCCGGCGAAGTCGGCCAGGACCTGTGGGAGATGATCTACAAGATCGAAAAAGGCGGCAACTACGGCTGGAGCATCAACGAAGGCGACCACCCGTTCCGGCCCGAACGGCCGAAGGGGCCGACGCCGATCCTGAAGCCCGTCGTCGAGCATAACCATGCCGAGTTCCGCTCGATCACCGGCGGTTACGTCTACCACGGCAGCAAACTGCCGGAGTTGAAGAACGCCTATATCTACGGCGACTACGACACCGGCCGGGTCTGGATTTACAGGGATGACGGGATCAACCGGCTTCCCGATCACAAGGAGCTATGCGACACCACGCTGCGCATCGTCGCCTTCGCGCAGGATCATCAGGGCGAAGTCTACGCGCTGGACTTCGTGAGCGGCGGCATATACGAACTGCGGAAGGCGCCGCCGGTGGCCAAGGTGGCCGCGCCGTTCCCGCGCAAGCTCAGCGAGACGGGGCTGTTCGCTTCCACGAAGGACAACAAAGTCGCTTCGGGCTTGATTCCCTACTCGGTGAACTCCGAACTCTGGTCCGACGGCGCTACAAAGGAACGCTTCATCGCCGTACCGGGCGAAGCGAAGATCGAGTACGAAACGGTGACCTACCCGCAACCCGCGCCGGGCTCCCTGCCCGGCTGGCGCTTCCCCAATGGCACCGTGCTCGTGAAGACGTTCCACCTCGAAACGGAGCCGGGCGTCAAGCGGCGGCTCGAGACCCGCATCATGGTTGTCGAACGTGTCGGCGGCACCGAGGAGTACGGCGACCAGGTCTGGAACGGCTACACATACATCTGGAACGACGAACAGACCGACGCGGAACTGGCCGACATCAAGGGGGTCGATCGGGTGTTCAAGGTGAAGACCGACGCCGGTGAGCGCGAGCAGAAGTGGCACTTCCCCAGCCGGGCTGAATGCACCATGTGCCATACCGTGACGGCCAAGTACGCCCTGGGCGTCAACACGATGCAGATGAACCGCGACCACGACTACGGCGGCCGGGTCGCCAATCAGTTGGCCACGCTGGAACATATCGGCCTGTTCGACCGCAAGCTGCCCGCACCGCCGGAGAAGCTTGTAAAAATCGTTGACTACAAGGACCCCAAAGCCAGCGTCGAAGAACGAGCCCGGGCTTACCTGCACTCCAACTGCAGCCACTGCCACCGCAAGTGGGGCGGCGGCAACGCGGAGTTCCAGTTGCTCGCCAACCTGCCGATTGCTGAAACCGGCACCATCGGCATCAAGCCGGGACAGGGCACGTTCGATCTGAAAGACCCGCGCATTCTTGTGCCCGGCGAACCGGACCGTTCGATGCTGTATCACCGCATGACGCGCCTGGGCCTGGGGCGGATGCCGCATATCGCGTCGAACGTCGTCGATGACCCCGCGGTGAAACTGGTGAGGGAGTGGATCGAGAAGATGCCCAAACAGTAGCCGCTCGCGGCGTCGCCATGATTGCCATTCCGTCATGGCGACGCCGCAAGCAGCGGAACGGCTCGAAAGTCGTCTAGCCAACATCCGCAAGATGGGTTAGATTCCGCGCGTCGGGATCAATCATGTCGATGAATCTGCCGGCACGGAGGCCTGCCATGAGCACAATCGCAACGCAGCGGACCCAAGTCGATACTTTCATCCGCGAGCTCAATGCCCACAACTGGGATGCAGCTGTAGGTGCGTTTGAAGGCGAGTCGCCCACCTTCGAGGATATGGCCGCCAACATCCGCCTGACGGGCCTGTCGGGCATCACCAGCGGGCTGGAAGCGTTTTCGTCCGCCCTGCCTGATATTCAAATGCGCGTGATGCACGCCGTCGACGTGCCAGGTACCAGCACCCGCGAAGTCGTCATCACCGGCACGCACGAAGGCACCTACCAGGGCCTCGATGCCACTAGCCAGCGTGTCCGCTTCGCCTGTGCATGCATCTTCGAATTCGACACTTCAGGCCGGCTGAAGACCGAACGCCTCTACTTTGACAACGAAACGCTGCTGCTGCAGATGCATGGCCGGGTACTGCCGTACTTGCCGAGCACACTGCGGATTGCGGCGTGAATGCGGGGCAGGCATGTGGTAATCGTCCCACGATTACCGCAGCCGCACTTGCGGGACCGGCGTCGGGGCTGTAGCTTTTCTGCACGGCCCTGATCACTCATCGACCGGTACCGCCATGACTCCTGTCGCCACTTTCGAGAACGTCGGCAAGTTCTACGCGACCGGCATGCTCGGCCGAACGGGCGTGCAGGCCGTCAAAGGGATCCATCTGAAGATCCCTTCCGGCAGCGTCTTCGGCCTGCTCGGCCCCAATCGTGCCGGCAAAACCACACTCGTCAAACTGCTGCTGACTCTGGCACGCCCATCCGAGGGCACCATCACGCGGCTGGGGAAACCGGTCCGCGACAAGTCGACGCTCGCCCGCATCGGCTACATGCATGAGAATCAGCACTTCCCCCGCTACCTGACGGCCACCGAGCTGCTGCACTTCTACGGCGGCCTGACACTGGTCCCCGGCGAGACGTTGCGGCCGCGCGTGCAGTTGCTGCTGGAACAGGTGGGCCTGGCCGACCGCAAGAATGAGCCGATCTCCCAGTTCAGCAAAGGGATGGTGCAACGCCTGGGCCTGGCGCAGGCGCTGCTGAATCAGCCGGAACTCTTGATTCTTGATGAACCGACCGAAGG
>JBBQII010000012.1:0-16638 GCA_038324795.1 Gemmatales bacterium | reverse complement strand
TGATGCGGGCCGTGGACGGGTCGATCTTGCGGAAGTTATACCGCAGCGTATGCCGGGCCAATTCGCTGATCGCGCCGGCCATTTCGACACCCGTCGGCCCCGCGCCGACGATCACGAACGTGAGCAGCCGTTTCCTTTCAGCTTCATCGTCAACGCGCTCGGCAATCTCGAAGGCCGCGAGTAACCGGGCGCGAATCCCGGTGGCTTCCTCGATTGTCTTCAGCCCCGGGGCGAAACGCTCCCATTCGGGGTGATTAAAGTAGAAGTTGCCCGCCCCCGCCGCGACGATCAACGTGTCGAACGGGAGCGTCTCGTCACCGACGTGCACCAATTTTCCCGCGACATCGAAGCCGGTCACCTCGCCCAGCAACACCGCGCAGTTGCGCTGTTTGCGCAGAACGCCGCGCAATGGCGCGGCGATGTTCGCCGGTGACAACCCCCCGGTCGCCACCTGATAAAGGAGCGGTTGAAACAGGTGAAAGTTGCGCTTGTCGATCAGCGTGATCTGGACGTTGGCCCTGCGCAGCTTCAATGCGGCATTCAGCCCCGCGAAGCCGCCGCCGATGATGACCACGCGATGAGGGGTTGCGTTCATGTTGGCTCCGATTCCGTTCGACGAAAACAGACGTACAGCAGCGCCACCGCCGGCGCGATCCACGCGTTCCATGCCGGCATCTTCAGCACGGTGAACAGGTTGGCGATCAACCAACCGGCCAGCAGATACAGATTCACGCGTTCAAACTCCGGTCGATCGCGTTGCACGGCGAGGGCGATGATCGGCACCAGCAACAACACCATATCAAACGCCCAAGCCCCGTACGGGGTGACCAGCATCGATATCAGCACAATCATCGGCAGTACGCGGACCCGGTCGAACGACACCCGCCGCCGCACCCAGTAGTTGACGGTGCCGACGACAGCCACGCCCAGCGGGATGAACATCGCGGCAAACGGCGTGCCCGGGATGCGTTGGCGAAGCCAGTAGCCGAGCGTGTCGTGCTCGAAGTCCTCCATCGATTCGAACGTGGCCGACGATGGTCGGCCCAGCGCGGCCCGGTACTGCTGCCAGATGTCCGGGTTCATCAGCGTCGCGATGACGCTGCCGATCACGAGTACCAACGCCCCGGCGACGACGGCCCGCGCCGCCCGGCGATTGCGCGTGGCTTCGAGTGCGAGCAGCAGCGCGAACAGCGCCAGGTGATGCGGCTTCAGCGCCGTCAGGGCCGCGGCGCAGCCGGCCATGGCAGGGCGGTCACGCGTCCACAGGTAGAGAAATCCCGCGAGCCCCAGCAAGAGCAGCCCCGATATCTGCCCGATGAACAGCAGGAAACAGGTGGGGGCGAACACGATTCCCAGCAGCCAGGCCACGGGTCGGCGATGCGGCGAGCCGCCGTAGGTTCGCCAAAGTAAATCGGCGCTCAGCAATAACGCAGCCAATTGCGTGAGCAACCACACTGCATGCGCGATGCGCCACGGCAATGCCGCGAACGGCGCGATCAGCGGCAGCGCCCAGGGCGGGTTCCACATCATGATCGCTTTATCGACCGTGTCCGATACTGATCGCTGCAGGGGGTGCAGTTGGTCGGCGTCGTAGGGATTGCCGCCATCGAGCAACAACCGGCCCGCGCCCCAGTATTCGACGAAGTCGTAAGGCTTTGGCGATGCGAACGCGACATAGGCGATCGCCATCGTCATGATGACAAGCAACAACAACTGTTGTGATCGCGGTAACTTCATTCGTTGAGAGTTCATGTCCGCGGTATGGACGACGGTCACCACGCGTCCCGGTAGATCTGCCCGATGTCCGCGGCACTCGGGTAGCGCGGGTTGACGCGCATCAGCCGTTTCAGCGAGAACGCCTTCTCAGCGAAAGTGGGCAGGTCGTCCTTGTTCACGCCCAGGTCGCGCAGTCGGGCCGGGATGCCGATCAATGCTTTCAACTGTTCCACCGCGACAATCGCCTGGTCGGCCATGGCGGCATCGTCACGGCCCTGCCGTTCGACGCCCAGCCACTCGGCCACCTGAGCGAAAGCGGGCACCTTGGCCGACAGGTTGTAGCGCATCACGAACGGCAGCAGCAAGCCGTTGCCCGCGCCGTGCGAGACGTGTACTGCCGCTGCAACGGGGTACTCCATCGCGTGGACCAACGCCACACCGGCGTTGCTGAATGCCAGACCGGCGAGCGTGGCCGCCAGCGACATTTCTTCGCGGGCTTCAACGTCCTTGCCGTCGCGCACGGCGCGAGGCAGGAAGCCGGCCACACGTTTGATCGCCTGCTCGGCCATCATGTCCGCGATGAGGTTCTTCCCCTGATACACCGAGCGTTCGTTGGCCGGCAGTGGGAAGTCGGCGTTATCGATGGCGGTGAACGCTTCAATGGCATGCGTCAGGGCGTCGATGCCGCTGTCAGCGGTCACCTTGGGCGGGCAGGTCAGCGTCAGCATCGGGTCTACGATGGCGGCGGCGGGTCGCAGGAAGTTGCTCAGCACGCTGACCTTGATCTTCTTCGCGGTGTCGGTGAAGACGGCGGCGGGGGTCACTTCGGAGCCAGTGCCCGAAGTGGTCGGCAGGCAGATCAGCGGCAGCACGGGCCCGGGCACGTGATTCTCGCCCACGTAGTCACGTGGGTCGCCGCCGTGCGAAATGGCAATGGCGGCCAGTTTAGCGGCATCCATGTTGCTGCCGCCGCCGACACCGATAACGACATCGGGCTTCAGCGTTCGCGCGTTCTCGACGCAGCGCAGGATCATGTCGATCGTCGGTTCCGGTTCGCCGCCGTCGAAGACGTCGATCGAAAGGCCCGGCATCGCCTCACGGACCCGGGCGACGATGCCGGCATGCACAAGGATCTTGTCGGTCACGATCAGCACGCGCTTGCCGCCAAAGCGGGCAACGATCTCGCCCAACTGCGTAACCGCGTCGCGGCCGAACAACAGCTGCCCGGCGGTATGGAAGGTGAATGTGTGTCGCATCCGGATAATGTAGGAAGGGATTTGCCCCCGGACTTCCAGTTGACAGGATTCCCGAATCCGCGTAGACGGCTGCCTGAATCGGAGGGGGATTTCCGGTTCAAATCCCGGGGGTTCACCATGTCGTCCGTCGTCGTCCGCGTCGCGCCTCTCCTTTGCTTGTTCGCGTCGATCGGCTGCGGACATCATGCACGCATGATCAGCCATGATTCAAACTACGCCGTGGTCGCAATTCCGCGGAATGACAACTCCTGGCCCAGTTTTAATCGGCGAAACGCGGAAGAGCTGATGGCGAAGCAGTTCCCTGCCGGTTACGTCGTTGATCGGGAAGAAGAGTTCGTGACCGGGACAACCCAGGTGGTGCATACGAACACGAACACCACGGGCGACCCGCTACTGGCCGCCCTGCGGATCGCTCCGATCAAACAGGACACGACTGAATCGACAGCGATGCAGAACCATACGGAATGGCGGATTTACTTCCGCAAGACGGATGCGCCGGTACCGCTGATCTCCAGCGAACAGGCCAAGCCGCCAGTGGAACAGGTGGGCGGCACCCTTCGCCCTTGAGAATTGGCGTTAGAATTGCTCATAGCCAGCCGGGGGAACGCGTTGCGCGGTCCGGCATATCGAGGAATGACGATGGGGATGCTCGATCACTGGCAGCCGATGCTGCCGTCGCGGAGCCTTCGCCGCAAGCCTGTGGGCGTGCGCCTTGCCGGGCGGGACATCGCCCTGTTTCGCACCCAATCCGGCGAGATCGGTGCCCTTGACGACCAGTGTCCGCACCGGCGCATGCGGCTCAGCCACGGCAAGGTCGTCGGCAACAAGCTGATGTGCACCTACCACGGCTGGACCTTCGACTGTGCCGGCAACGGCGAAAGCCCCGGCACGCCTAAGCTGCATGCCTGTGCGTCGATCTGGGATGCACGGGAGAAGTACGGCTACATCTGGGTGAAATCAAAAGCGTCGAACCCCGCCTTTCCGGACATGGAAAGCGACGGCTGGTACCGCATGTGCGATACTGAGCATTTCGCCAACGCCCCGCTGGAACTGACGCTCGACAACTTCTGCGAGATCGAACACACGCCGATGGTTCACGACCTGTTCGGTTACGAACTTGACCGGATGAAGGACGTAACCGTACGCGTTGAAACAACCGATGATTCGGTGAAAGTGATCAATGCCGGCCCGCACAAGCCGATCGGCTTCGCGATGCGGCAGCTCCTCGGGATCGGCAGGAAGTTTCACTTCAACGATGTCTGGACGACCTGGTTTTCGCCGGTCTACTCGATCTACGATCACTACTGGACCAATCCGGATACAGGCAAGGAAGCGCGGGTCAAGTGGCGTGCCTACGTCTTCTTTACGCCCGTTGACGAAACATCGACTCGCGTCACGACGTTCACGTACGCGAAGTCGGCGTGGCCGTTTTGGCCAAAAGGCGGGCTGCCGTATATGAGAGGATTTGCCCGCCGCAAGACGATCAAGGAGATCGCCCGCGATGTCGCCATCCTCGACAGCCTGTCGAGCAAAGACCCGCGGATGGAAGGGATGAAGCTCAGCCGTTTCGACAAAGCGCTGATGCTCAACCGCGAACGGATCGAACGCGTCTACCGCGGACGAACCGAAGGGGAACGCCTGCTGAAGATCGCCTCGTGGGAGTAGGGTGCCAGGCCTCTCGACTGTGATCACGCGTCATGGTACACTTCTCTTTCCGAGGTAAACACGATGAGCCAGGCAACTGCTGTCGCGGAAACGATTGAAATGAAGTTGGACGTGGTACTGACCGCGGTCATCCGGCCCGAACCGGAAGTGGGCGGATACTCCGCATTTATTCGCATCCGGATTTTGACAACCAAGTCTGCGTGCCGGTGCACGGTAATAAAGACATGACAAACTGGGATGCAGCGTACCATATAGGCGTCAGGTAGGCCTGACGGACAGCGACCTGTGACGCCAATCAACTCTCAATGAGAGCATTTCAATGGTCTTCGCCGTGCAGTGCCCGAATTCCGCGTGCCGGAAGTTTCAGCTCGTCGAGGAACGGGATTGCGGCAGCACCGTGCCCTGCCTGCTTTGCAAGTCGCCTATTCGGGTGGCGGCAAAGCCCGTTGCGCCCAAGCCGCAAGCTTCCAGGTGAATCCCTTCCATAAATCCCCGCATCGAAGTTGATCCGATTGAGATCGCACGCCTACAAATCTTTTCCAGATCAACTTATCCGGTTTCGGCTTCTACGGGTGGGGTTTATGTTTTCGCAAACTGTCGAGTACGCACTGCGGGCCATTGTCTATCTGGCAGGTCAGAATTCCGCTCGAACCACGCAGCAGATCGCCGTTGTGACGAAGGTCCCGGCCGCGTACCTCGCCAAGGTGCTGCAGAATCTCAGCCGCAGCGATCTCGTCAAGTCTCAGCGGGGACTGCATGGCGGCTTCGCGCTGGCGAGGTCTTCGGGCGAAATGACCGTCTGGGACGTGGTGCAGGCGGTTGAGCCGCTGAAACGGCTGACGAACTGCCCGCTGGAGCTGGAAGCCCACAAGGGCCGGCTGTGCCCGTTGCACAAGAAGATGGACGACGCCCTCGCCGGCATTGAGGCGGCGTTTCGCAGTTCAACGATTGCCGAAATTGTCGCCGAACCGAGCCCCAGCAGGCCGCTTTGCGCGTTTCCGCACATCGAAGCGTCTGCGGAGAATGGCCGCATCGCGCTGAAATAACCGATCGGCCGCGTCGGCATCCCTTCACAGTCCTAACATAATTGCAGCGACCTCTCAGAACCGCGGCCTGCCGAGCATCAGATGAATCACAACAAGCTGCGAGTCTTCAGCGGCCGGGCCAATCGCCCGCTGGCCGAGCGAATTGCCCGTTGCCTGGGCGATCATCTCGGCAACCTGAAAGTTGAATCGTTCCCCGATACGGAGACGTCCGTGCGCATCGAAGAGGACGTTCGCGGCCGCGACGTCTTCATCGTTCAGCCGACCTGGCCGCCGGTGAACGAAAGCCTGATGGAACTGCTGGTCATCCTCGATGCCTTCAAGCGGGCCAGCCCCAACCGCGTCACGGTCGTACTGCCCTACTACGGGTACGCCCGGCAGGACCGCAAGGACCAGGGCCGGGTGCCGATCTCCGCAAAGCTGGTGGCCAATATCCTGACTGCCGCGGGGGCCACGCGCATCCTGGCGCTCGATCTGCATGCTGCCCAGATTCAGGGATTCTTCGATATCCCCGTCGATCACCTGATGTCCGCCCCGGTGTTCATTAACCATATCCGCGAGCAGGGCATCCAGATGAGCGACACCGTCTTCGTCAGCCCCGACGAGGGCCGGGTGAAGATGACGCTGCACTACCAGAAGCGGTTGGGCGGCGAACTGGCGATTGTCGATAAGCGCCGCACCAGCGCCACGAAAGTGGAACAGGCCAACATGATCGGCGCGAGCCTGAAGGGCAAAATCTGCCTGATGTTCGACGACATGATTTCGACGGCCGGCAGCATCGTCGGTGCGGCCAAGATCGCGATGGCGAACGGTGCGAAGGAAGTGCGCGTGTTCGCTACGCATGGCGTGCTGTGCGGCCCGGCCATTGAACGGCTGCGAGACTCCGCCATCAAGGAAGTCGTCATCACCGACAGTATCCCGCTCGCGCCGGAGAAACGGCTCGACAAGATCAAGATCCTCAGCGTCGACTATCTTCTCGCGGACGCGATGAAACGCATCCACGAGAACGAATCGGTCAGCAAGTTGTTCGAATGACCCGAGCCCCGACGTGAGGTTTTGCGAACGTCGGGGATTCTGATGTCGTTTACTTCACGGGCTTCATCACGAACGCCAGCGTCTTGTCGCCCTTCTTGCTGCCGAACGCGGTCGGCCGCTTCTCCATGGGCAGGGCGTAGGTCAGCTTCAGCTCATCGCCTTTGAATTCGACGATTCCCTCGGCGGTGAACCCCTTCGCGGGGCCTTCTTCGCCGACCATGGTAATCGCCACCGGTGTGGCTTTGGCGTCGATGGTGAACTTCATCACATGCTTCTCGTCCGGAGAATCGATCGTGATGACCCCCTTGGCGATGGTGACGGTCCCTTCGATCGACTTGCCTTCGAGTTTCTCGCCGTACTTCTCGCCCGAGGCGATCTTCCATTTGCCGTCCAGGCTCGCGGCATCGGTGATCTTCTTGTCCTCGGCCATGGCCGGCATTGCGCACACGAGGATCAGTACCAATGGCAGCATCTGCTTCATCATGAATCATCCCGAATGTGAATGACGAATTCGCACGAACGCGAAACCGCTCGCTTTCATGTTTTCGTCGATTCGCCCGAGAATAGCACGACGCGTAATCCGGCCACAAGGTGAACAGCCCTTGTTCGGCGATGAGGATTCCGTGAAATGATCAATCGAGAGTTGATCGCCGTTAGCGAGCATCCCGACCGGATGCGCGAGCAAGGACCGCATCCGCGTGGCAGCCATTTCCAAGGTCTGGCGACTTCGCCCGCATGACGCATCAGCCGTCGGCTCGTTGGCCAGGCAGATGAACGTCTCGCCGATCATCGCGCAACTGCTGCTCAATCGCGACATCCGCACGCCCGAAGCAGGCAAGCGCTTTCTCGACGCCCCGCTCATCGGCCTGCATGCTCCCGGTCTGCTGCCGGGAATCAATGAGGCTGTTGAACGGTTGAGTGCCGCCATCACCGCGAAGAAACGCATCTGCATTTACGGCGACTACGACGTCGACGGCGTGACCGGCACATCGATCCTCTGGGGGTTGCTGACGAAACTCGGCGCGAATGTCGAGTATTACATCCCGCGCCGGCTCGACGAAGGCTATGGCTTGAACTCGGCAGCACTGGAACAGTTCAAGGCCAGCGGCGTGGATGTCGTCGTCACCGTCGATTGCGGCATCGCCAGCATCGCCGAGGCCGACGTTGCAAAGCAGCTTGGCCTCGAACTGATCATTACCGACCATCACGAAATGAAGGACACGCTGCCCGCGGCGGATGTGCTGGTTCACCCACGTTTGCCCGGGTCAGCCTACCCGTTCGACGGTCTGTCCGGTGCGGGGGTCGCGTTCAAGCTGGCCTGGGCGCTGGCCCAGAAGATCAGCGGCGGCGAGAAAGTGTCCGCCCCGCTTCGTGAATTCCTGCTGGATGCCGTCGCGCTCGCGGCCCTTGGACTGGTTGCCGACGTCGTGCCTCTGC
This sequence comes from Gemmatales bacterium, assembly GCA_038324795.1. Taxonomy (GTDB): domain Bacteria; phylum Planctomycetota; class Planctomycetia; order Gemmatales; family Gemmataceae; genus JAIOQJ01. Next base: position 8,486 of record JBBQII010000012.1, on the reverse strand, counting down.
ACGACGAGAATCGCATCTATGTCCGCGCCGGTCTGCAGCGGCTGCGCGATCAGCCGCCGCTGGGGATGAAGGCCCTGATCGAATCAGCGGGATTGGCGGCGACGCCGCAGTTGCGCGCGGAGGACATCGGCTTCCGCCTGGCGCCGCGGATGAACGCCGCCGGTCGGCTCGGCTATGCGGGGTTGGTGGTTGAACTGCTCACGACGACGAATGCCGTGCGCGCGAAGGAGATTGCCCAGCACCTCGAGAACGAGAACGCCGCGCGACAGTCGCTGGAACGGAAGATGACTGCCCAGGCGAAGGAGATGCTCGAGGGCGAAGACCTGGCAAAGATGCCCGCGGCCGTGCTGTCGCACAGCGACTGGCATCCGGGCGTGATCGGCATCGTGGCCGGGCGCATCGTTGAGCAGATCGGCAGGCCGACGCTGATCATCGCCGCGAAAGAAGGCCAGCCGCTGGTGACCGGCTCGGGCCGATCGATTCCCGGGTTCGAACTTCACCACGCGCTGAAGGCGTGCGAGTCGGATTTGATGGGCCATGGCGGGCACGCGATGGCGGCCGGGTTCAAGATCGCACCTGGCCGGATTCACGCGTTCCGCGACCGCTTCCGCGAATATGCCGCGAAGCATTTCCCGCAGGGGGCGCCTCCGCCGCCATCAATCAGCATTGATGCCGAAGCGCCGCTGGTGATGCTGACGCTGGGGCTGATGAAGGACATCAACCGCCTCGAGCCGTACGGCGCGCAGAACCCGAAGCCGAAGTTCATGACCGGGAACCTCGACATCGTCGGCGAGCCGCGCAAGATCGGCAAGGACGCCCGGCACCTGAGCTTCCCGGTCCGCCAGGGAACGACGCAACTGCGGACGGTAGCATTCGGCATGGCCGAGCGATTTGATGAACTGATGTCGGCCGGCGGTAAGTGCTGCCTGGTCTACTCGCCGATGATCAACGAATGGCAGGGCCGGCGCAGCGTGGAGTTGAACGTCATCGACTTTCAGGCGGGCGAAACGGCGAACCTGGGATGACCGCGATTTACGACCCGCAACCGTAAGGGAGCGGGGACGCGACTGCTCCCTTAAGGTCGCGGCTCGTTGAGACCAATGACATACGGGACGCACAGATGACCGATGCACTGATCCGCCGGGCCGCGCTTGAACTGGCCACCGCTCGCCGTGTGGCCGTCCTGACCGGTGCCGGTGTGTCGGCCGAGAGCGGGGTGTCGACGTTCCGCGCCGCCGAGGGGTTGTGGGAGAACCATCCGATCGAGCAGGTGGCTTCTCCGCAGGGATTCTATCGGGATCCGCAACTGGTGTGGCAGTTCTACAACGCCCGCCGTGCGAACGTCGCCAAGGTAACGCCCAACCCGGCCCATCATGCCCTGGTGCAAATTGAGAAACGTTTCGGCGACAACTTCGCGCTGATCACGCAGAACGTCGACGGGTTGCATCAGCAGGCCGGCAGTGTCAATGTCATGGAACTGCACGGCAGCCTGTACCGCACCCGCTGCACCGGCTGTCGGCGGATCGAAGATCGCGGTCTGGAACCGCTCGGCGAGATGCCCGAATGCCCACGCTGCGGGGCGCTGCTGCGGCCCGACATCGTCTGGTTCGGCGAGGAATTGCCGCAAACGATCTGGCAGGAAGCGATCGTCGCGGCCGCGCAGTGCGATGTGATGCTGGTCGTCGGTACCAGCGCGGTGGTTCACCCCGCCGCCAGCCTGATCCCGATGGCCCGCCGCTGCGACATCTCAGACGAGAAGTCAACTCCGGCCATGGTCATCGAAGTGAATCTCGACCGCACGGAAGCCAGCGATTTTGCCGACATCGGCCTCTACGGCCCCGCGGGTGAGCTGTTACCGAAGGTAGTCGAGGCGATGGACTGAGCGATCGAAAGGTTTAAGAGAGTTAACCAAGAATAAGACGAATGGCACGAATAAGAAGCAACGCCGTCACTGGTGCTCTTTTTCGTGTTATTCGTCTTATTCGTGGTCCATTGTCTTCCTTGTCAGTGTTACTGCGACCACTTTGTCGGTGTGCGGTCCCAACGATGTTTCTTAAGCTGGTTAATCAACTCATCGGTCAATGGCCCTGCATCGCTGGTGGCGAGGTTGCTGTCCACGTGTGCGGGTTTGCGCATGCCGGGGATGATCGTGGCGACGTCCGGGTTCGACAGGATGAATCGCAATGCCATCTCTGCCATCGTCATCCCCGCAGGGACCACCGGTTTCAGTTTGTCGGCCCGTTCGACGCTGGGGATCAGGTTGTCGGGCACAAAGTAGGTGTTGCGCCAGTCGCCTTCGGGCCAACGGCTTTCTTTCGTCAGCGTTCCCGTCAGCGTGCCTTCGTCGAAGGGAACGCGGGCAATCACGCCCACGTTCAACTCCCGGCACAGCGGGAACAGTTCATCGACCGGGTTCTGGTCGAAGATGTTGTAGATCACCTGCACCGCGTCGATTGAACCTGTCCGCAGTGTCCTCAGGGTGTTGGTTGGCTCCCAGCGGTTGATGCTGACACCGACCGCACCGATCAGCTTCTGCCGCTTCAAGTCGGCGATCGCGTGCTGCCAGCGCGGATCGTCCGCCCATTCATCTTCCCAAACATGGAATTGCAGCAGATCGACCGACGACATTCCGAGATACTTCAGGCTGATGTCCAACGACTGCTTGACGTAGTCCGCCGGGAAGACGTCATCGAGCTTGAAGCCCCGCCGTGAGGGCCAGGTGCGGTTCTTCGGCGGCACCTTGGTCGCCACATACAGCTTCTTCGATGGGTTGGCACGCACAAGTTCGCCGAGCAGCCGTTCGCTTTTTCCCTCGCCATAGGCAAGAGCGGTATCGAAGAAAGTACAGCCCAGGTCGACCGAGCGCTGCATTGCCTGGCGCGACAGGTCATCGTCGGCCCCGGTCCACCCGGCCACGCCCCACAGGCCGTAGCCAACATCGCTGACTTGCCAACCGGTTCGGCCGAACGTGCGATAGTTCATGGATTCCCCATCAGTTTAAGCGGCTGCAGGCGATGCAATCGGTTCGATGGTTTCGATCAGAAGAAGCCCGATCATTTGCAGCTTTTCGTACACATCGCTGCCTTCGCCGATAAACGTCACGTAAGTGGCAGATGTCCGGCCGATCAGGAGCATCTCCGGATGCGGGACATCAAAAGTCCGTCCGCTTGTCAAACGGATCCGATAGGGAACAAAGGGCTCCGCCTTGTTCCAGTGAAGCAGGTCCCCGGGTCGCATGATGCTTTCCTCCGGTTAGTCAGCCTCGATTCTAACACCTATGAAATTCAGTGTTGATCAGTCAACCGATGCATTTCTGGAGTCGACCTCAGCAAACACCCGCTCCATTTCATCGAGCGCCGCGGTGAACGAGGCCGCGGCCATCTCGAAGTTGGTATGGGTGGAGACGCGCTTGTACTCGGTCGAGAAGAACTCCGCCCCGCGGCGCAGCTTGCCGAGCTTCCCTTTCAAACGGCGCAGATACTTTTCATGATCGCCGCGCTGGAAGGCGGGCTCAACCGCCCGGATGCTGTCGTACAGCAACCGGTGGACGTCCAGCATTTCCTCGTCTTCCTGCACTTCGTCGGCATGCTTGAGAAACTGCCGGATCATCCAGAGATGCGAGAGCATGCCTTGCAGGCGCTCGACAGCCTGCACGGCACTCATGAGCCGACCGGCGGTACGTTGGCCGCGATGGCCGGGGGCTTCGCGGCATGCCGGCGCTTGGCCGCCTCCTCGGCTTCTTCCTTCGACTTGAGGACCAGGAACACGCCGCTACCGATCAGCAAGATCCCGATCCACATCTTCCAACCGGGTGGTTCAAACGCGAAGTGGAACGGGTTGCCCGCTTTCGGATGCCAGAAGGAACTGAGCAGCGTGTTGATCACCGGCGCGACGCCGAAGATGAGCGGCGCAATCAGCATGCGGAACGTGGCCGGGTCGAAGGCGGGGTTCACTTTCTTGAGCTCAATGCCCTCAGCCATGGCCGCCTTGCTGGCGAAGATGACGCAGATCGCTCCCGCCGCCCCGGCCACGCCTGCGAGGCAACTGAACACCAGGCCGGTCGTCGACCATTGCGGCCACTCCTCCTGCCCCGTGAGGAACACGACCATCGGAAACACGACCGCAATGACGAAGTACGCCAGCCCGACGCACAGGATAGCCGTCAGCCGGGCGTTCGACTTTCCCCCCAGTTCGTTGCCGCCGTAAAACACCAGCGGCACGTAACAGCCCCACGCCAGACCGGCCAGCACCACATAGCCATACCACGGGATGCTCATAACCAGGAACCTCGAAAGGAAGCGACAATGGAAGAGGGGCGACACGGCAGGGCCATCCCCGGAATCATCGGGAATGGGGGAGGGGGCGGCAAGTGGTGCGAGCGTCAAGCGCGCACCACAGGATCGCCGTCTTCAGTTGCGTAGGAGCCTTCAACGAGACGAACCAGGCCCGCAAGGGTCAAAGCTGCATTGATAGTTGCGTCCTGCTTGCGAACGGCCGGGTTCAAATCGGGAAGTTCAGCGTGCCCGGGGTCCCCGAAAATCGGGCTTGGTTCGATGCGAATACCGTGCGATCGAAGGTCGCCTGCGCGGAGAACGGCCACGTAGCAGGATTTGCCTGCACGACCGCGTTCCGCTTCTTCAATGGACTTGAAACGGGCGCGATAAACCGAGAGGCAGGTTTCGTCCGCCGTACGATGCGGTGCAAATGCCTCAGGACGAAGGCCTGTGGCGGGAGCGTACCAGCCGCTTGAAGCCGGAATACGGCGGTACAACAGTTCGTCTTCGCTGATCGGGCCCGATTCGTCCGACATGGCGATTGTCCACAACGACCAATGAAGTTGCCGACGTTCGATCAATTTGCCATCCGTAACTTTCCGAAACTCGACTTGTCCATCGTCCCAGACGTGAAACAGTTCCGCGCCGCCAATAACTGCCCGTTCAAAGACAATACCGCCGTTCGGATCGCGGACCACGGTCCGCGGATTCGGCATCCCCTCGTCGCGCAGCGCCTCCGCCAGTCTGATCGCCTTCTGTACCGTCAGGGGAGGAGGCGGATCAACGCCCTCGTCCTCCAGCGTTGCCGGGTCACGCCCCCATTCGGTTAGCTGGTGGTCGATCACATGCTGCCAGCCATCCCGATGATCACGCAAAGTTCAGTTATCACGCGATTCCAGCAATTCAGGGCATACGTAGGACCAGTGTTTCATTGATGGCATCGGTCGATCCTCCTTCGCTTCACAGCGATTCTACCGCACGGATGGCAAATGCGAAATGACGACGTGCAAATTTGAATGCACCGACAGTTGCTGTATGCTGCTGCTCGCGACTTCTCTCGTGTCAGAAAGGAGATTTCGGCGAGTAAAGGTCAAAGGTGAGTGGGCGTAGTTCAAGCGACCCGAGTCTGGACAATGATGACATTTCAGTGTCACCGACTGTCGACTCGGCAGCGGAAGTGAACTGACCCCGACGGGATTTGAACCCGTGTCGCGGCCTTGAAAGGGCCGTGTCCTAACCGTTAGACGACGGGGCCTGATGCTTCAGGCGTAGAGCATTTCTAGGTTCAATCGTGTCGGACGTCAAGGCAGGCTTTTTCGCGGATTGAACCCTTTTCCGCTGCCCGGCATCCAAATCGCGTGTAAGACATCACCCAGTGACAAGCATAACATAGTAACAGGTTCGGGCTTTTCCAGGCCGAACGCCAACAGTGGAGGTCAATCATGGCAAGTCCCAATGTGCATGAGTTCGGCGCGGATAACTGGCAGGCCGAAGTCGTCGGCAGCACTGTACCCGTTCTCGTCGACTTCTGGGCCCCCTGGTGCGGGCCCTGTCGGCAATTGACGCCGATCGTCGACAAAATCGCCGACCTCTTCGCCGGCAAGATCAAGGTCGGCAAGGTCAACGTCGATGAGAACTACGACCTGGCCAGCAAGTACGGTATCAACACGATCCCGCGCCTCATGATCTTCCGGGGTGGCGACACGCCCGTGGAAACCCTCGTTGGTCTGACCAGCGAAGCGGAGTTGACCAAGCTGCTGAACAAGCAGGTCCCGGCATAATTTCGTCGCGATTCGCGGTAAAGCGGGCGGCATGGGCCGTCCGCTTTTTCTGTTTCATGCGTACCTCGAAGTATTTGCTTGCTCATCCACTCGTTGGTTTCCGCGTAACATTCTCCTGTGGCGGGTGTTTGAATGGTGCATCGGCGCCAGGTCGTTTCAACTTCACCGGGGAGCGCCACCATGGTTTTCCGATCAATGATTCCCGGACTATGCGTCATGATGATGATGGCAGCGCAGGGCCTCGCGCAGGCGAAAAAGGGTGCCCCGAAGCAGAAGCTGCCCGATGGCGTAACGGCCGAGCGCGACATCGAGTACGGCCCGCACGGCGAACGCAACAAGCTCGACATCTACCTGCCCAAGGGCGATGGGCCATTTCCACTGGTCATCTGGGTACACGGCGGCGGCTGGCAGAACGGCAGCAAGGCCGGTGCAGGCCCTGCCACGCGGCTGCTGGAGAAAGGGTTTGCCGTGGCTGCGATCAACTACCGCCTCAGCGGGCAGGCGATCTTCCCCGCGCAGATCAACGACTGCAAAGCCGCCATCCGCCTTATGCGGGCGAACTCCAAAAAGTACAAGCCCGACCCCGATCATTTCGGCGTCTGGGGAAGCTCCGCGGGCGGGCACCTGGTCGCCCTGCTCGGAACCTCCGGCGACGTCAGAGATCTGGAAGGCGATGGCCTGAATAAGGAAGTCAGCAGCCGGGTACAGGCAGTCTGCGACTGGTTCGGGCCGACCGATCTGACGAAGATGAACGAACAGACGACGGTGAAAGGCCCGATCGATCACGATTCGCCGACATCGCCCGAATCGAAACTGGTGGGCGGCGCCGTTCAAGAGAACAAAGACAAAGCGAAACGGGCGAACCCGCTGGAATATGCCACGAAAGACGACCCGCCGTTCCTGATCCTTCACGGCGACAAGGACCCGCTCGTCCCCGTGAAGCAAAGCGAAATCCTTCACGACGCACTGAAGAAAGTGAACGTCGATTCAACGCTGATCGTCGTCCCCGGTGCCGCCCACGGCCCCGGCATCGGCACCGCGGAGAACTTCGAGAAGATCGAGGCGTTCTTCATGCGGACGTTGAAGAAGTGATCCGTCAGCGTGCATGCCGAATGAATGCACGCTGTGGATTTTCCGCTACTCCCCCACCACCGGATTGCTCAACACCCCAATCCCTTCAATCTCGACTTCGCACACGTCGCCGGGTTGCAGGTAGATTGCGGGGGTGCGTGCATGGCCGATGCCCGGCGGCGTGCCCGTGAAGATCAGGTCGCCCGGTTCCACCGTGAAGATTTGCGAGATGTAGGCGACAATCTCCGGTGCCTTGAAGATCATCTGGTGCGTGCTGCTGTCTTGCAGTGTCTTGCCGTTCACGCGCAGTGAGATGCGAAGGTTGTTCGGATCCTTCAGTTCGTCGCTGGTCACCAGCACCGGGCCGCATGGGGCGAACGTGTCGAACGTCTTGCCCGCCATCCACTGCTTGCCGTCTTTCTCCAGCTGCCAGTCGCGGGCCGAAACGTCATGCCCGACGGTGTACCCGGCAATGCACTTCTCGGCGTCGGCCAAGGATAAATGTCGGCCCTTCTTGCCGATGACGATCACCAGTTCCGCCTCGTAGTCGACCTTCGTGCTCACCTTCGGCAGCACGATCGGATCCCCCTGGCCGATCACCGCGGTGGGGAACTTGCTGAACAGCACCGGTTCCTTGGGGATCGCCATCTTGCTTTCTTCGGCATGGTCCTTGTAGTTGAGCCCGACGCAGACGACCTTCCGCGGATCGGGCACCGGCGCCAGCAACTTCACCGCGGATGCTTCGTACTTGACCGGGCTCTTCATTCCGACCACTGCTTCGACCGCGGCCGTCCGCTCGGCCGGGTCCATGGCAAGCAGCTCGCGAACCGTGGACGGTAGTTTCGGGTCACCGGCGTTGAGATCGAAGAACTGCTGCCCGACCTGCACGGCCGCGCGCGGCCCCTGAGGTGTCTGAATCGTCGCGATGCGCATGGTGTCAACTCCCGGGAAAGGACTGAAGAACGGATATTCAATGACTTCACCCGGCCGGGGTCCAGTAAGCACCTCGACCACAAAATCCCCTGAACCCGCGCAACCCGTTTCCCCTCTCTGTCAGGTGGAGTCGTCGCCCACGATTTCGCCGATTGCCCTCTTGCTCTCCCCCAACGGAGAGCCTATAACAACGCTTCATTCCTCTGTAGCTCAGCGGTAGAGCAGCCGGCTGTTAACCGGCGGGTCGTAGGTTCGAATCCTACCGGAGGAGCTGATTTGTCCGGGTTCGAGTGCCCGGAACACACGAGTTGACAGAGAACGCCGAGAGCACATGCTCTCGGCGTTTTGCGTTTAACGCCTTTTCCCGCAAGGGCTTTCGGCCCGGCAGTCACATCGCCAGAACTCTCCGTTTCGCAAGAGACGACAC
>JBBQII010000011.1:0-17921 GCA_038324795.1 Gemmatales bacterium | reverse complement strand
TTCTGATTGAGTCCCGTTCCGGCCGATGCTACGATCCAGGTTAAAAGCAGTCTGAACCTCGGAGTGCCAAGTGATGAGTTCACAATTTAATTGGAGTCAGACGGTAGCGGATCTCGAAAAGCGTTGCCAGCAATTGGAGAGAGACCTGGAGTGCGCCAATACTCGGATTGGCGTCCTAACTGGAGAACGCCGTGAATACCTGCGAGCGCTGCTTCGTTCCGCGCCGCTTGAGGCATTCGAACTGAATTTCGATGACACGATCGAACTGATGCGCGATGAGCAACCGCTGGAAGAACTGATTGCCGACATCCAATCGCAAGGAGCATGAGCATTGGCTGCGAAGTATCATGTGGGTCGCGTCCCCCAGGTGAGTGACGATGTTCGTTCGCTATCAGTCATCGCCAGGGTGATTGGCCGACTCGAGGACTTCGTTGGCGCACTGCGATCAGCGTTTGAGACCCTGAATCATCGACCGTCTGATTGGGGCGACCCGCTACGGAAAACCGCCCGGGCCGGTGGAATGGTTTATCGCGGCATCCGCGATCCACTGGTGGTTCACTTCGCTTTGTACGAACGGGAGAAGGAAGTAATGGTGCTGAAACTACTTCCGTTGCCGCACTCATTCCTCGACACCGAGTCGAAGTAAAAAACAACCGCCGCGCGGCATGGCCACGCGGCGGCGTTCCCCCACTCCCTGTTTCAACGGTGCCGGGATGACGTCGCGGCGGGACCGACCCTGGCTCCGGGATCCGCTTCGTCATCAAGCCTGTGGGCAGGCCCTGCGTGCGCCCGCAATCGACGTGCAGCCGAGCCACCGTATTTCATCATCGACCGCGGCGAGCAGGAGCCGATCAGTCGAGTGTGTGTTGTCGCGAGTCCATCGCCTGCGGCACGGGCGTCCACCGCAAGTGAGAGGGCATATATCCGTACGTCATCACTTTGTGAAGGCGACTTTCTCACAACACCGCACGCGCGAGATTGAAGTAGATCAGCAGCGTCAGCATGTCGGCCACGGCCAGTGCGATCGGCCCGGCCGCCACCTGCGGATCCTGCTTCATCAGCCGCAGCAGATACGGCATCGCCAGCCCGATGCAAGCCGCCGACATCACCCCGCCCGCGATACCGATTGTCAGGCACAAGCTCACGCGCCAGTCACCCTTCCAGATATACGACGTCAACCCCACCAGCAGAGCGCAGGCAATTCCGAGCAGCAACCCCGTCAGCATTTCACGGGATAGTTTCCGGGCAAGTTCGCCCCAACTGGGCCGATGGTTCTTCAGCCCCAGCAACCCCAGCGTGACCGATTGAATACTCACACTTTCCGCAAGCGCCAGCACCACCGGGATGAACAACGCGAGTGCCACGGCCTTCTCAAGCTCTTCCTCGAACATCCCCGTCAGAAACGCCGCCAGAATGCCGCCGGCGATGTTGGCCAGCAGCCACGGGAACCGCAGTCGGAACGACCGCACCGGCGACGCCTGCTGTGCCTGGGTCAGGTGCACGCCGATCAACTGGAAAAGATCGTCGGCACGCTCGAGCAGTTCGGGCTCGCTCAGTTCGTTCATCTCGTCGGTGTAAAGCTCGACATCGACCGAGCCGACAATCTTCCGGCCGTCGTCGACCACGGGAAACGCAAGAAACCGATGCAGCGTGAAGAATTCGCACGCATCAAGCACCGTGGATGTATGCGGAATGGCCACGATCTGCTTGACCATGATCTCCGCAAGCGATTTTTCCGGAGTTGCCAGCAGCAATCGTCGCGTCGGCACGATGCCCACCAGTCGACCGTCGTCATCGACGACGTACAGGTAGATGATCCGCCCTTCAGGCGGCTTGTCACGTAATGATGTCAGCGCGTCGCCGACGGTCTGATTGACGTTCAACCGCGCGTAATCGTGGCGGACATGGTTGATGATCGGATCGTTGAAGTGATCGGAACGGCGGTTTGACATTCGCGCTCACACAGATCAGGATACGGGTAACCTATGAACCGTTTAGCGATCGTCCCAACGGGACGATCGGAGGGGTGCCGTCCATGGTCATTGCCTACCACCTCATCATGAGCGCCTACGGGTTCTGGTTGACGAACGACCCGCGCGGGTCGTGGTCCGAATCAATTCGAAAGTGGCAGTTGTATCGCTTTGGCGAGGAAACCAAAACCGGCACCCGTTACTCGGTTGCACACGTGTCGCATGATTGGCGTCTGCGTGAACGAGCCAAAGAGGTGCTCAGCTTTCCGCCCGTTCATTTCAACGGTGAACAGGCACGCGAAATCGGCAATGGGTTCGCCAGCTACGTCGCAAAATCCGGTGCGACGATGTGGGCATGCCCCATCCTGCCGGAACATGTGCACTTCGTTAATGCGCGACACACTTATCAATTCGAACAGATTGCAAATCTGATGAAAGGCGAGGCCACAAAACAACTCGTTGCGGCCGGCCAGCAACCGTTCCTGGATCGTCGCGATGATGAAGGTTTTCTACCGCCCTGCTGGGGCAGAAGATGCTGGAAAGTGTTTATCGACGATCTTGAACACTTGGAAAGGGCGATCAAGTACGTCGAGGAAAACCCGACAAGGGAAGGGAAGCGACGGCAGCGCTGCTCGTTCGTGATGCCGTGTCCGAAAACCTATCTTGAAGTGATGGAGGAAAGGGATCGCGAGTCGGCAAACGCTACGGGCGACCCGTTGGGGTCGCCCGTTAGACGGTTGAACTACGCCGGCGCTTCCGCCGCCGCCTTCTGCAGTTTCTCCACCGACTCCGGGTCGATCTGCATCGAACCCTTGCACTTCGTCTTTGCCCAGCTCGAACAGCCGAGGAAGTACCGGCCCCGTGCGTTGCACAGCTTCATCTTCGAGCCGCACTGCGGGCACGGCATATCGACGAGGATGTCGGGCACCTTCTTGCGGTCGGGAGCAGGCGGCAGGGCGTCCTTGAGTTTTTCCTTCAGCTCAGCCGGGATCGGTTTGGCGTTACGGCACTTCGGGTAGCCGCTGCACGACAGGAACGGTCCGCGGAAGCCCCGCTTCACCACCATCGGCGACCCGCATTTCTCGCAGTTGACGCCGGTCTCGACCTTCTTGACCGGGTTGCCGTCGGCATCGGCATCCATCGAGCTCTTGCAACCCGGGTAGCCGCTGCAGCCGAGGAAGTACCGCCCCTTCCATTCCTTCAACATCATCGGCTTGCCGCACTTCTCACAGAGGTGCTGCGTGACCTTCGATGTCACGACCGGCTTGCCGTCGGCGCCGATGTTCATCGTCGTCTTGCATTCCGGCGCGCCGGCACACGCCAGGAATGTGCCGAAGCGGCCGACCTTCTGGATCATCTGCTTATCGCAGGTCGGGCACTTGTGCTCGGTCAGCACCGGCTCGGGGCGCTCGGCCTCGCCTTCACCCGGCTTGATGTACTTGCAAGGGTTCTCTTTTTCCTTCCAGCCGGAACAGCCGACGAACTTGTTGCCGGTCTTCGAACTGTACTGCTCGACCAGCGGCCGGCCGCAGCGCGGGCATGCTTCGCCGGTCTCGACGCCCTTCTGTTTGGGCATCGCCTCCTCGGCCAGCATCAGGTCCCTTGAGAACGGTGTCCAGAACTCATCCAGCACGGCCTTGTAGTCGACCTTGCCGCTCTCGATCTCGTCTAACTCTTCCTCGATATGGCTCGTGAACTTCACGTTGATCACTTCGGGGAAGTGCTTGACAAGAAGGTCGGTCACGACCTTGCCGATCTCTGAAGCAAAGAATCGCCGTTGCTCCTGCTTCACGTAGCCGCGCGACTGGATGGTCGAGATGATCGTCGCATACGTACTCGGCCGGCCGATGCCTTCCTTTTCCAGTGTCTTCACCAGCGATGCTTCATTGAAGCGCGGCGGCGGTTGCGTGAAGTGCTGACTCGCCGTGAGGTCGAGCTTGTCGAGCTTCTGCTTCTCGGTCAACGGCGGCAGGATTTTGTCATCCTGCTTCGCCGGCGGCGACACCTTGCGCCAGCCATCGAACTTCTCAATGCTGCCCGACGCGCGGAAGAAGCCCGTACCGCCGTCTCCGGCTGCTTCAATCTCGACTGCTGTCATCGCCACGATTGCCGGCATCATCTGCGAGGCGACGAACTGATTGAAGATCAGCGTGTACAGCTTGTGCTGATCCGGGCTCAGGTACGGTTGCACGCGAGCCGGCGTCAGGGACAGGTCGGTCGGGCGGACCGCCTCGTGAGCTTCCTGGGCACTCTTGCCCGACTTGAAGAAGTTCGGCTTCTCCGGCAGGTACTGCGGGCCGTAGGCCTGCGGGATGAAGTCACGCACCATCTTCAGCGCATCGTCTGAAACACGAGTGCTGTCGGTACGCATGTAGGTGATCAGTGCGACCGAGCCCTCGCTGCCCATCTGCACCCCCTGGTACAGTTCCTGGGCCAGGCTCATCGTGATGCGCGCCGGCAGGCGCAGGCGCAGATTGGCCGCCTGCTGCAGCGATGACGTGGTGAACGGCGGCGGAGCCCGGCGCTGTTCATCTTTCTGGTCGACCTTGATTACCGTGAAGGCTGCCTTGTTCAGCACTTCGAAGATCGAATCGGTCTTCGCTTCGTTGTCCGATGTGAACTCGGCCCCCTGCCACTTCACCAGTTCCGCCTGGAACGAACCGGCGGGGATCTTCGGGGCGGCTTCCTTGGCCGCCGGTGCATCCGGGTCGTCATCGGTTTGCTCGGGAACTTCAGCGGTCGCTGCCGCTGCGGTAACGGGCGCACCCTTCTTCTTCGCGTAGACCTTCGCCTTCGACGGGTCCGCCGTGAACTTCACTTTGCCCTCGGGGGAGAGCAGTGCGGTGATCTTCCAGAATTCCTCGGCCTTGAACGCTTCAATCTCGCGTTCACGGTCGACGATCAGTTTGACGGCCACGCTCTGGACGCGGCCGGCACTCAGACCGCGCGTCACCTTTTTGCCGAGCAGGTTCGACAGCGGGTAACCCACCACGCGGTCGAGCAATCGGCGGGCTTCCTGAGCCTGCACGCGCATATCGTTGATGGCGGACGGGTTCGCGAGCGCCCGCTGCACGGCCGTCTTGGTGATTTCGTTGAACGTAATGCGCTGCGTTCGTTCCGGTTCCAGCTCGAGGGCCTGACAGATATGCCAGGCGATCGACTCGCCTTCGCGGTCCGGGTCAGTCGCGAGATAAACCATGCTCGACTTGTCGGCTTCCTTCTTCAGCTCCGCCAGGATCTCCTCGGCACTCTTGAACTTGCGACCGCCCTTTCCCGCCCCGCGGTCGACGACCACGTAGCGCGGCAGCCAGCCTTCCTTAATGCGAATGCCGACGACGTCTTCGCCGCGCTGCTTGCCCTTGGGCGGCAGATCGCGCACATGCCCGTAGCTGGCCAGCACCTTGAAGCCGGCTCCCAGGTATTTCTCGATGGTCTTCGCTTTTGCCGGTGATTCGACGATGACAAGGCTGCGGCCAGGCGTTCGCGTCACGGGGGCATCACCTGCCGGCGTCTCGGCGGTGGCCTTGGTGCGTTTGCGCGGCGGCGCCGCCGCCGCCTTTTCGACCGCGGTCACTGCTTTCTTCGCAGCGGCGGCCGATGGTTTCTTCGGGGCGCGGGCGGCCGGCTTCTTCTTGGCCGGTGCTTCGTCGTCAGGCTTCTTGCGCGGTGCCACTCTGACTCCTTCGCGAGGCGGATCACCTCGCCGCTAAACGCCCGTCGTGGACTGCCCGACAACGGTTGTCTTGCTACAATTGATTCACACCAATAGTACAGTCTTTCCAAGAGTGTCAAGGTCCGGATCGGAAAATGGACGACGGATCGTCGCCATAAGTTGAGGAACAGCAATGGCTTTTAATCCGTTCGATGCATTCCGCAAGAACTCCAAACCGCTGATGGCTGCCCTGACGATCTTCGTCATGTTCGTGTTTGTGCTCTCCACCGGCGGGGGCGGCGGCGACTTTTTTGACTGGGTGGCCCGCCAATTCGGCGGCAACGACTCCCGCGGCAAGCTGATGGGCACCATCGACGGCAGCGACATTTATGAGGCGGATCTGCAGTCGATCCGCCAGCGCCGCGCGGCCGCGAACGCCTTCATGAGCGGGTATGCGGAACTGGCCGACGAGAAGATGATGGCCCAGATCCGTAACGACATTGAAAAAGGAAATGTGCGCGATCCGCAGATCACCAAGCGGCTTGAAGACGAAATGTCGCGTCGGCGAACGTTCATGATGAGCCTGCAGAACATCACGATGCGCGAACTGCCGTTCGTTTCCCAATTCTTTTACGACCAGTCTCAGAACCTGATGACTGCCGCCGATCGCCTGGCGGACAATCCGAACGACGCCCGCCTGCTGCGGTACATGTCCAAGATCTTCTACCACGACTCGATCCGCATGCGCTCGGGCGGCGAAATGTACTTCTCTCGCGTCGGGAACCAGAACGACCAGCAGGCGATGCAGTTCGCCATCTTCCAGAAGCTGGCCGATACGAAGGACATCAAGTTCGTCGACGACGATATCCGCCGGCTGATCCGCAGCGAGATGGAAATCGACCTGTCTCGCGAAGAGGCCAACCTTCTTGTACAGCGAGTGCTTCGAAACACCGTCCGCGGCCTTTCACCTGATCAGATCGTCCGTGCGATCGGCGATGAGTTCCGAGTGCTGACGGTCATGAAGGTGGCCGAGGGGTCCGACTTCTCCGGTCGGCCGAACGTGCCGGTCGGCATGACGCCGTTCGAGTTCTACGAGTTCTACAAGGACCGTATCCGCGAACTTAGTTTCGATATCGTCGATGTCCCCACCGAACCTTTCCTCAGGCAGGTCCCGCACGTGCCCACCGATACGGAACTGCAGGACTACTACGACAAGTACAAGGCGCTCGAGTTTGAACCGTCGCGAGAGACGCCCGGCTTCAAGGAGCCTCGCAAGGTCAAGATCGAGTACGTTGAAGTCGACGCGACCAAGCCGGCCTACAAGGCCTCGATCCCGTTCATCGAAGCGGCAGCGCTCGTCGGCGGCGGGTCGTCGCTGCTGTCAGCCGGATCGGTCCCCGGGGCGATGGCTGTTGCCGCGCCGTTGCTGGCGGAACCGCTGTTGGCGAAGAACGAGCGCAAGATGGCTGAGGAATTCACCAGCCGCCGCGAAGTCTTCCGCATCGCTACTCACGGTTTCGGGCCGCCGCCGGCTTTCAGCCAACTGTTCACCCAGCTCGCCGACAAGGGCGCGGGCCTGCCGATGTTCGGCCTGGTCGCACTACGAGCGATGTCCGACGCGGGCCAGAAACTGCTGCCTGCGCGCACGCTGTATGACCTGCCGCCGCGTGAGGCCAACACGTTCAGCGCCTTACCGATTGCCGCAATGATCGGCCAGTTGGCAATGCCGGTCGATCCGGTCATGTCGATCGGCGGTGCCGTAGTCGCCGCCCGTGACGTGACTGAACTTCTGGAGACGCGTGACCGCATCAAGTTCGGGCTGCAGTTGACGCTTGCCCCGCTGAACCCGCTGTTCACGGCCGCGCCGATCATCGCCGCCGGGCCGGCATTGGCCAACCTGCCAACTGATGTACCGGAAATTCTGTCATCGCAGTTCACCGGCCGGCGTATTGCCCGTCGCCCCGAGGCGATCGCCCAGAAAGACCTTGAATCACTGGAAAAGGCACTGGATGACCTGCGGAAGAGCTTTATCGAAGAGGAAAAGAATCCGCTTGCGGATCCGCGAACCCCGCCGAAGATCGACCCGAAGAAGGTCGATATCGCCAATGCGGAAGCCCGCAAACTGATCGACACCTGGATCAAGAACCATTCCGACGCCAGGACCGGCAAGAGCAGTACGCTGCTCGACCGTTTCCGCATCGGCGATGCCGCCGAGTTAAAGGATGTCTTCGGCTCGATCAAGGATACGCCCGAGTACAAGCAGATCGTCCAGATGCTGTTCTACAACCCGCAGGACACCAACACCGAGGCGAGCAAGTTCAAGCCCTGGGTGCTGGCCGACGTGACGCAGCAGTCGAACTTCAACCAGTCGTCGCGGGACTTCAGCAAGCCGATGGTGATGGCCTGGAAGGTCGATGATCGCGAAGCCAAGTCGTACGACAAGTACGACCTGACCCCCCAGGAAATCAAAGACGATGTGCTGAAGGCCTGGCGCATGGAGAAGGCACGCGAACTGGCCCGCAAGGCGGCCGATGAGTTCGCCGACAAAGTGCGGGCGCTGGCCAAGAAGGAGTTGCGCGACTCGGACAATCCGGGCGCATTCAACGCCGGGCTCATCGACCTCGCCAACTCGGCCAAGTTCGGCTACATCCCCGATGCGGCCAAGGTCGCCAAGTTGAAGCGGAACGTACCGATCCAGGGCGGGCAGCGTGAACGTCAGCAGGCCCGTTATCAGGGACCGGCGATCACCAACAAGCAGATTGAATTCCCGCTCAGCACGCCGACGCCCGGCGAGTCTCGTCCCGGTAGCGCCATGGCCGACCTGCTGGTCGAACTGCGCAACGACCCGGTGGGCGATGTCCTCGTTGTGCCGAACCAGCCGAAGAGCCACTACTACGTGTCTGTCATGACGCGCAAGCAGGACCTGACCATCAACAACTTCTACACGGATGTGTTCACCCTGTCGAACATGCCCGAAGGCAAAGCGGCTGACCGTGACACACTGCTGGGCGCGGAAGCCCTTCGCGACCTCGGAATCGAGTTCCAGAAGGACCTCGATCAGCGAATCCGGGCCGAGCTTCGCGTGACCGAGTCGGAAGACTTGAAGAAGCCCGACCAACGCTCAACCGAGTGATTCTTTCCCCTGGCCTCGCTCATTCGAGCGAGGCCAGAACTTTTCTATGAGGCCATCTTCATGCGCACTCTCTCCGCGTTGACGCTGATCGTCTGCTCCGTCGGCATGCTGCGAGCGGACGGGCCGAAGGACAACCAGCCGGACAACGTCCGCCGTGTGCCGCCTCCCGGAATCAAGGTACCCGATGAAGATCGCAAGGTTCTTGAAGAAGGACTGAAGGCGATCGAGGCCGAAGTCGCCGCGATTCGCAAGATGGGCGGCGGGAAGACGCTGCGTTACCTGCCCGATGTGCTGATCTATCACAAGGCCGTGGCTGACGCGCTGAAGTACGACGAGTTCTTCAAGCCGACTGAAGTCGTCACTGCGAAGAAGATGCTCGATGTCGGGTTGCAGCGGGCGAAAGACCTGGCGGCCGGTAAGACGCCGTGGTTGACTCAGACCGGCGTTGTTGTCCGCGGCTATCAGTCGGGAATCGATCAATCGATTCAGCCATACTACGTGGTGATCCCCGCGAGCTACGACTTCGAGGAGCCGATCCGCCTCGACTTCTGGTGCCACGGCCGGGGCGAAACGCTCAGCGAGTTGAACTTCATCTCCTCCGCGTCGCCGGGCCAGTTCGCGTCGGACAAGGCGATCGTCCTGAATCTGTACGGCCGCTACTGCTGTGCGAACAAGCTGGCCGGCGAATTGGATTGCTTCGAAGCGTACTACGCCGCGAAGAACGACTACCCGATCGACGAAAACCGGCTGGTAATGCGCGGCTTCTCGATGGGCGGAGCGGCTGCCTGGCAGTTCGCGACGCACTACCCGAGCATGTGGTGCGCCGCCGCACCCGGAGCCGGCTTCGCGGAGACGGCGGAGTTCCTCAACAA
Organism: Gemmatales bacterium; assembly: GCA_038324795.1. Classification (GTDB taxonomy): domain Bacteria; phylum Planctomycetota; class Planctomycetia; order Gemmatales; family Gemmataceae; genus JAIOQJ01. Next base: position 8,294 of record JBBQII010000011.1, on the reverse strand, counting down.
CTTCCAGAACGAACAGGTGAAGCCGACCGACTACGAGAAGAAGCTGTTTCACATGTACGACTGCACCGACTACGCGCTGAACCTGTACAACCTGCCGACGGTCGCCTACTCCGGGGCCGACGACAAGCAGAAGCAGGCCGCCGACATCATGGCCAAGGCCATGAAGGGCGAAGGGCTGGAACTGACCCACATCATCGGCCCAAAGACCGGCCACGCCTACGAGAAGGGGGCGAAGGCAGAGATCATCGAGAAGATCGACGCCATTGCCGCCAAAGGTCGGGATCCGGTGCCGGCGAAGATCAAGTTCGTGACCTACACGCTGCGCTACAACACCAGCTTCTGGGTCCGCCTGCGCGGACTGGAGAAGCACTGGGAACGAGCCCAGGTAGAAGCTGAGTTGGGCCCCGACAGTGTGACGCTGTCGACGAAGAACATCACGCAGATGCACATCGACATCCCGGCCAACCAGAAACTGCCGGGCGGCAAAGAGATCAACATCGTTGTCGACGGCCAGAAACTCGCCGGGAAGACTCAGAATGATGGCGCGTTGTTCGTTGATCTGGTGAAGACCGACGGTAAATGGGCAACCAACCCGGGCGCGCTGTCGAAGGGGCTGCGCAAGTCGCCCATGCTGCAGGGGCCGATCGACGATGCGTTCATGTCGTCGTTCCTGATGGTCAAGCCGACCGGCAAGCCGCTCAACGAAACGACGGGAAAATGGGTCGATGCCGAGATGAAGCATGCGGCCACGCACTGGCGTCAGCAGTTCCGCGGCGAAGCGCCCGTGAAGGACGATGGCGACATCACCGACGCCGACGCCCTGCGCAGCAACCTGATCCTGTGGGGCGACCCGTCGAGCAACAAGTACCTGGCGAAGATCGCGGACGAGTTGCCGATCAAGTGGAAGGAAGGCAAGATCATCGTCGGCGATCAGTCGTACGATGCCGGCTCGAACGTGCCGGTGTTCGTCTTCCCGAACCCGAAGGCCCCGCACCGGTACATCGTCCTCAACAGCGGCTTCACTTTCCGCGAATACGACTACCTGAACAACGCCCGGCAGATCCCGAAGCTGCCCGACTTCGCCGTGGTGGACATCACGACCCCGCCCAACAGCCGCTGGCCCGGCAAGATCGTGCAGGCGGGGTTCTTCGATGAAGAGTGGAAGCTGCCGGGGAAGTGATGGGGTACAATGCGGAAGGAGGGTTCATCATGCCAACCATGAAATATACAGCAACCGAGTGCGGGAAACTCGGAGATGCGCTGTACGAATCCAAGATCAAGCCTCTAGTCGACATTGAAGGCAACGACGGTCGGATCGTTGCAATTGATGTCGACAGCGGCGACTTCGAGGTGGACGACGAATCAATGCGGGCTGCAAAGGCGCTGCGCGAACGCCGGCCTGACGCCCAGATTTGGTGCATCCGCATCGGTTACCCTGCGGTGATCTTCTTCGGGGGCATTCGACGAAAGGCAGCCGAATGATCGTGGGGGCTGTCAGTCTGGCGCTTCAGGCACAAGTCGCCCTGTCTATTTCCAATTCGGCAGGGAACTTCTCGACAGTGACCGGTCTCGTCGATACCGGATTCAACGGTTCATTGTCACTCCCCGAAGCTGAGATCAAGCGACTGAATCTAGTATTCGACGTGCAACGACCCGGAATGCTCGCAGACGGCACGTTACACGACTTCAACGTTTACATCGGAATGATCGAATGGGACGGGCAGACAAAATACATCGAAGTCGACTGTCTCGAAGGCCCGATTCTGGTCGGTACTCAGTTACTCTGGCGACATGAACTTACGATCGAATTTGTCGGCGGCGGCAAGGTTGCTATCACTCCTCTGAATCCCAATCCCTTTTCTTGATCAGGTTCCACCTATGTCCTCAGGTAAGCCACAACTCGGCTTCTGCATCGTCGGCTGCGGGATGATTGCCCGCTTTCACACCCGTGCCCTTGCCGAGGTGCCCGGCGCGAAGCTGACGGCCCTCGTCTCCCGCTCCCCCGGCAGTGCGCAGAAGCTGATCGCCGAGACCGGTGCTGAAGGCGTCTCGATTCACACCGATCTGGCATCTGCACTCACGAACCAGGCCGTGGACGTCGTCGTCATCACCACGCCCTCGGGGGCGCACGCCGAACCTGCGGAGTTGGCCGCGGCCGCCGGAAAGCATCTGGTCGTCGAGAAGCCGCTCGAGATCACTCCCGAACGCTGCGACCGCATCATCAATGCCTGCGACAAGCATGGTGTGAAACTCTGCACCATCTTCCCGTCGCGGTTTCACGATGCCAACATCGCCCTGCATGATGCCGTCGAGCAGAATCGCTTCGGTCGGCTGACCCTCGGCGAGACGACATGCAAGTGGTGGCGCACGCAGGAATATTACGATGAAGGCGGTTGGAAAGGCACGCAGGCCCTCGATGGCGGCGGTGCCCTGATGAACCAGGCGATCCACAACGTCGACTTGCTGCTGTGGATGATGGGCGACGCCACGCAAGTCAGCGGCTTCACGGCCATGCTGGCCCACGAACGCATCGAAGTGGAAGATACGGCCGTCGCCTGCCTGCGCTTCGCCAATGGCGCTCTGGGCGTCATCCAGGCGACAACCAGCGTCCACCCCGGCCTGCCCAAGACGATCGGCATCCACGGCGATCGCGGCACGGCGGTAATCGAGCAGGAAGACATCCTGCGCTGGGACTTTGTCGCCCCCGGACCAGACGATGCCGCGATCCGCGAACGCTTCGCCCAGAAGGTCGGCGCATCAGGTGGCGCGGCCGACCCGAAGTCGATCTCCCATCAGGGCCATGCGCGCCAGTTGGCCGACTTCGTCGAAGCGATCCGGAACAACCGCCCTCCGAAAGTCGATGGCCGGGAAGGCCGCAAAGCAGTCGCCCTCATCTGCGCGATCTACGAGTCGATGCGCACGGGGCGGGTGGTGAATTTGCGATAAGCAAGCGCGCAGTCACTTCGAAACAATGAGCCAGTACAACCGACTTCCCGGCCGGGAAGTGTAAGTCACGGAACATCGAGTGGGTCATTAAACAGCAGCGCGGCGAATAAGTATGCACTTGGCAAAAGGGATTGTATGCTGTAATTCCCTCAGCCATAATCACCAGCAGATGCGTTTAGTTCGAACGAGAGCCAAAATGATCGAAATAGAAGATGTCAACCGGCATTCAACTGCGGGCCTGATTGCCGACGGTGTTCCGCCATTGGAATACGAACCGAGCATTCATCAAATCAACGAACAACTCGCGGATCGCATTGACGAAGAAGTGAAAAATAATCCCAGTTCGCCATATGCCGGCAAGTTCGTGGCCATTGCCAATGGCGAAGTTTTTGCTGTGTGTAGCTCTCTCGAAGAATGCTACAGTGCGTTTGGCACCATGGATCCAGAGAACAATTTCACATTGCTTCATGAGGTCGGCCGTCAGATAAATGTCGTCATGGAAGTGGGGGGATTCCACTGATGCGTGCCAGTTGGCCATTGCGCTCGGGACGGCCCTGTATTGAAGTAGTTTTGTGACGCACGGCTGATGGAACAGACTATCCCCGTGTACTCTTGGCCGATACCGGAGCCGGAGCAGCGGATTTGGATGTCGAATTAATTCTGGCCGAGTCCGACTGTTTGACATGCAGTCGCCGACGCGCCGGCCACACAAGCATTACGGGCGCGTTTGCCGGCTACTATTCGCTCTTCGAGATTCGGGTTTGCGTACCGGTCATCGGGTTTGACCAGATTGTTATCGCGGCCGGAGTCAGATCAATCTCTCGCAACTTCGACGGCGTCGCCGGCTACCGCTTCCTCAACCGCTTCACTTTCGGCAACTTCGGGCTGCGCGATCAGTTTGGAATCGAAGTCTGATTTACTTTACCATTGCCATAATCAGCGTCATGTCGTCGATTGGTTTCTGCGTGCCGCGGTATTCTTTCAGCAGGCCGACCAGATTATCGGTGGCTTGCTTGCCGGTGGTATCCGGGGGCATGGCTGCGATCGCTTCGCGGACGCTGTCGCTGCCGAACGAGTCGCCGCGTTCGTTCATCGAATCGGGGATGCCGTCCGTGTAGAAACACAGTCGATCGCCGGGTTCCAACTCCAGGCACTTCTCGCGATAGACCTCTTCGGGATTGATACCCAGCAGAAAGCCGCGGGCCGAGAGCGTCTGAATCTCCTGCCTGCGGGCTGACCAGTGGAACGGTAGGGGGTGACCGGCGTTCGCGTAAGTCAACTTCCGCGTGCGGCGATCGAGCACGGCATAGAACGCAGTGACGAAGCGTTCGTCAATCAGTTCCTGCAACCGCACATTCAACTCGGCCAGCACTTCTCCCGGCGAAAGCGTCTTCGGGGAAACCTCGATGAACGCGAAGCGTGCCATGATCGCCACCATCGCGGCGGGGATACCGTGGCCACTCGCATCGGCGATCAGGATGCCGAGATGGTCTTCGTCCGGTTGCACGAAGTCGTAATAGTCGCCGCCCAACGCATCGAGCGGCGCGTAGTAGACTCCAAGCGAAATCTCATCCCAGTCGGGCGGCGCGTGCGGCAGCACGACTTTTCGCTGCAGCTTGGCGGCCGCCTTCATGTAATGGCTCATCTCGGAGTCACGGGCGAGCAGCGCATCGTTGGCCTGCTTCAACTCGCTCATCCGGGCATCGACGGCCCCCTTCAGATGCTCGGCCCGCTTGCCGATCAACTGCCTGGCAGAGACGATGCCGACCACACGACCGTCGTCGACGACCGGCAGATGCCGCACGCGCAGCCGTTCGAGGCTGCTCAGGGCGTTCTCCCAGCCTGTGTCCGATTCAATCGTGTAGGGGTTGGGCGACATCCATTCCTTCAGTGGAATGACACGCCAGCCGGGAACGGCTGTTGATGCCCTGCGAAGGAAGTCACGTTCCGTGAAGATGCCGACCAGTTTTCCGTCATCAACGATCAGGATCGCCCCGACGCGATGCAGGTTCATCAGATCGAGCGCGTCCTGGATCGGCCGGTCGGAAGAGAGACGGATCGGGTCGGTCATCATGACCTGACCGACCGTGATGTCGTTCAGATTGGACATGAAGTAAATCTATGAACCATAACGAGCCGCGACCGGGAGGGAGCGGCCTGGAAGAACCGCTCCCTCTCGGTCGCGGCTCGTAAACGTTCGTGATGAGCAGTTGCTTACTGGCCGAACGGCGGCGCGATCACGTTCGGGCGTGTGATCATCGGGTTCGGGTTGACCTTCGGCGGCATCGGATTGGACGGGGGCATCGGCGGAACGTACTGCGGCATCGGGAAGTACGGCTGCACCGGGTAGTTGCCCATCATCGGCGGGCCATTCCACGCTCCCTGGACGGGGGCCGGCGTCATGAAGTGCGCGTCGTATGGCCAGTAGAGGTACCACGGGGCGGCCATGAAGACCGGCAGCGTGCGGCCGTACGAGTGGTACGAGCCATGCTGATTGCTGTACGGGCTGGGGCTGTGCCCGCTGAAGCCCTGGGCGTTGGCACCACCGACCGCGAAGGCCAGCACTGCCACGGCGCTGAGAATCCACTTGTTCATGTTCGATCTCGATCAGTTCCGATCCGTAGAAAACGGCCCGCTCACGCTGAGCGGACTCGAGAGTCGCATCCCTTTACCATTCCCGATCGGTTCACCCGATGCAAGCACCGCGGCGCAGGAAGCGGCACTCAAGCCGGGGCCGGGCTTCGCGTCTTCCGCATGACCGGCTCGGCGGACATGATTGCCCGACCTTGACTCAGCGTTGCGACCGATTCCGAAAGAAGCGGCCGGATGTCGGCGTTGCCTGGATCGGCGTTGCGTCCGGTACGACCTGCATCTGCGGAGCCTGAGCCATCGGTTGCACCGGTTGTGCCGGCTGCGCGCCGCTGAAGAAATCACTGGGCGAAGCGATCGGGGCCTGCGGATAGACCGGACTGGTCAGGACCGGGTTGACGGTGTTCCACTGTGTCTCAATGTGGCCGGGCATGTTCTGATAGACCGACGGATAGGCCGGCATGTATGAGCCGATATGCGGGTTGCGCACGAACTGGTCCTGGTACCCGTAGCCGCCGTAGTAGGGCCCGTAGTTGTAAAGGGGGCCGTGGAAGTGGGCGCTGGGGAAGAAGTTCAGTGCCCGCGAATGCCACCAGCCGAAGCCGGCCGTCGTCTGCGGGGAGTTCCAGTAGGCCCGCGATTCGCCCGGCGAGATCGCGACAATCGAAACAGCAAGAACAAACAGACTGAGCAGTTTTTTCATCGCGCGAATCCTGTCGGGTCCCTGCCGGGTGCCGGCCAACTCCTGGCCTGCCTTTCCCGGCAACTGAAGGATTGCCGAAATTCGCGCGATGTGCCAATCATCACACGTGATTCTGCTGGCTTCAATCAACTTCGTTCACGCAAAGTCGATCTGCACGCGCTGGAAGTCGTTCGCGGAAAAATCGATGCGGATCGCATCACCCGTGATCGGCAGTTCGGTCGATGTCGTCCCCTCGCCATCGAGCGTGTAGGCGCTTGACGGATTGCGCACGCAGCGAACCTCCGCACTGCCGCTGTGGCCGGTCGACTCCAGAAAGTGCGCGTTCAGCCGACGGATGCCGTCGCTGTTGAGCACCGGTTTCAGGCTGGTCATCACGAGGTTCGGCGCATCGACATGGAACAGCCAGCCGCTGGGGCCGATATGCGGTGGTCCCTTTGAAGTCGGCACGATCGCCACGGGCGATGTGAACCCCAGTGATGTTTGCAGATGATTCTCGCGGTCGAGCGCCAGACCCAGCTCGAAGACGCGTGTCGCCTCGCCTTCCGGCTGCAGAATGACATCGACCATGCGCGAGCCGTGCCGTTGATGAAACGGCAGCCCGCCGGTGAAGATCAGCGTGTTCTGCTTCCCGTTACGCACTTCCAAGTATTCCGGCGATTGCGGCCGGGTGTGGTTCGTTTGATTGGAGACGCCCAGCACGCCGCGCATCAGCCCTGCCCGCTCTTCACGCCAGGCGAAGCGGGCCGCGTAGTACGAATGCCACGGATAGCCGCTGGGTGCATGCGTCGGCTCGATCTCGATGCGGATGTCGAGCATCGGCCGATTCAGCCACGCGCGGAACCGCTGTTTGAAAGTCGCAAGAGGCTGGTTCTGTTCATCGACGATGACACCCTCCGCGGTGATTTCGCCCAGCGCGGGGCCGTTCGCGGTGATGGTGACACTCTTCGCCTCCATCTTGCTGCCCGGGTTGAAGACGAGTTGCTGCCCCAGGCGGGGGATACGCGTCTTCAGATCGCGGATGGCGCGCAGGCCGCCGGTCAACGGGTCGATCTCGGCCTCGAAGAACTCGTTGCGTACCATGAACTCATCGGCCAGTTTCAATCTCGCTTTGGGCGGCGACGCCCGCCCTTCCCGCGGCAGCCATGCGAAACCGAGCGGCGGCACCTCGACCACGACACGCAGCTTGTCCGCATCGAACTGCGCCGCCTTGATCGGCCCTTCGACCGCGAACGGCTGACTCACGGGGTCGAGTTCCAGCGCCACACGCCGCGGGAACGGGCACGGGTTCAGCAGCATGGTCCCCGGCTGATTCACGGCCGCCCTGCCCTGCAAGCGCGCACACAGTTTGTCCGCGAACTCCTGGCCGATCTTCAGCACTTCCTGCTCGGCCGGCGACTGGTACTCGGGCACGCCGTCCAGGCCTTCTGTTTCCAGCGTCGTCTCGGCCGCCAGCAATCGGCGGATGGCGTCGTCGTCGGCTTCGGTCGGCGTCAACATCACGCGATGGATCGCCGCGTAGGTGTGGGCCGCGTCGATCTGCCGGCGCAAGCGAGCATGGCGGGCGAACGCACTGACCGGATCACGGCGATGAGCGTTGACTCGCTCTTCGAGGTAGTCGGGGAAGAAGTCGTCCACATTGGCGGCACCAGCGTACTCGCCGGCCATGGCGTCGCTGAAGTAGCGGCTGAACGTTGTCCACTCGCCGAACACGAAGCTCAGTTCGTTGAGGGCCAGCCAGTCGTCGTACATCGCGAACGCGGGTTGGCCTTCGTGCGACAGCGCGAGCGTCGGGGCCGAGTCGTTCGATATCGATTGATGCAGGCTGTAGACGAGATTGAAGAACGTCTCAGGCTTGTGAGCCTTGATCGGCACGCGCGTGAACGCGTCAATCGATCTGCCATCCGGCGATGCCCAGTTCACCACAGTCGCCCGATGATTCGGAATCACCGAGGCATCGAAGTTCATGAACAGCGCATGGCGGAAGCCGGTCGCTCCCAGCAACAACGGCGTCTGCGGGTGCAGGGCCATCCGACGCCGGCCGTAGACCTGGACCTCG
>JBBQII010000010.1:0-18925 GCA_038324795.1 Gemmatales bacterium | reverse complement strand
GGATCGCCAGCAGGTCGTTGTTGCGCCGCTTCTTCACCACTTCAGGAATATCGTCGGGATACAGGTCGTCGGCCTTGGTCCCGGTCCTCGCGCTGTACTTGAAGATGAAGCTGTTCTTGAACTTCGCATCGCGAACCAGGTCGCAGGTCTTCTGGAACGATTCTTCCGTCTCGCCGCAGAAGCCGACGATGAAGTCGCTGCTGACGGCCACGCCCGGCACGCGCTCGCGGCAGCGGATGAGCATGTCGCGGTAGAACTCCACCGTGTACAGCCGCTTCATGCGCTTCAGCACATCGTTGCAGCCGGATTGCACCGGCACATGCAGGTACTTCGCCACCTTGTCGATGCCGCGGACGGCATCGAGCAGGTCGTCGGTCATGTCCTTGGGGAAGTTGGTGACGAACTTGATCCGTTCGATGCCGTCGATGGCCGCGATGCCGTTGAGAAGATAGCTCAGGCGAGTGCGCCGGCCGTCGCCATGTTCGTACTCGTAACTGTTGACGGTCTGGCCCAGCAGCGTGACTTCCTTGCAGCCTTCGCCGGCCAGGTGCCGGCACTCGGCAATGATATGCTCGGGTGGCCGGCTCTGCTCCGGGCCGCGCGTGCCGGGGACGACGCAATAGGTGCAGAACTTGTCGCAGCCGATCTGGATGCGGACGAACGCCTGGAACGGCGTGGGTCGCATGCTGGCGTCGCGCATCGGGTCGTAGCTTTCGAAGCTCGCTTCCACTTCGATTCTACCGGCATCGGCCCGGCCCAGGCTCAGCGCGTATTGCGGTTCGCGCGTGCGCTTGACCTCTTCCACGAGCTTCGGGATCTGCGCGAGTTGCCCGGTGCCGCAGACGATGTCAACATGCGGCGCGCGCTGGCGGACGATCTCCTGATCCTTCTGCGCCATGCAGCCGAGCACGCCGATGACGGTTTCGGGGTTCTCTTTCTTGTGAACGCGCAGCCGGCCCAGGGCGGAGTAGATCTTCTCTTCCGCATGCTCGCGCACGCTGCAGGTGTTGAACAGGATCACGTCGGCCCCCAGCGGCTCGTGGATCAGTTCATACCCCTGCCGGCGCAGTCTGCCGACTACGAGCTCGCTGTCAAGCACGTTCATATGGCAACCGACGGTTTCGATGTAGAGTTTGGCTGGCATGGGTGGTGTGTGGTTTAACCTCGTTGGTCGGGGGGAAGGCGTTTACGGAGCTTCTCGATTTCGGCCCTGAGCCGCTTGTTCTCGTCCGCCGTCCGCCGGGCCTCAGCGACTGCTTGCTCCTCCGACGCCAGAGCACGCAGTGCCTTCTTGCATTCTGTTTCCGCGCGTTTTGCTTCCGCGTAAGCCTTGGCTCGTTCCGTTTCGTACTTCTCGTTCAGATCCATGAACAGTGGCGTTGCCTCACGCGGCCGAACGTAACGGAAACCGGTTTTGGCATTGGTCACACGGAGGATGCCATCCTCATCGAAGATGATTCGGAAGCCGAGAGCGCTCGTGATCCCGCCATCGTCGTCCTGATGGTCGGTCCATTTCCCTGCTCGCGTGAGCTTCCGGAGCAGAATGCGCTCCGGCAGGAACTCCCCCGTGCTGTCGACGAGGATGTATTCAGGGATCTTGCTGTCGGCGTAGACGTTCGGCTTTGAAGTCAAGTCGCCCTGTTGAGCAGTTCGTTCGGAAAGCACTTCAAGTACCATACGCGGGGCGGGACCGTGCTTGCCTATTCTGTATGAACGGATCGTAGCAGACAGCGGCTTGTCGGGAGCGACGACCATCACATCAGGCGAAACATACGCCCTCAATCTGATTGGATGATACATCAGATTCAAGTTGGTGAAGACCTGCAGGTCTACCCGTGCCGCCACGTGCGCCTCGATCCCGCACGACAGAATTTGCGTGGCAGTCGAGTGCGGGGCGGAGTCTCCCATCTCTTCCTGCCCTTCATCCTCAAAAAGCACGGGGGTTTCCAGCGCCATGATCGGTATCCCCCCCACGATCAGCGGGACGGTATCTGGAACATCGTCTTCGTCGTCGAAGGACGGGAACGAGGCGACTTTCTTTGCGTGCCGATTTGTCGATGGCATCTTCATGTTGCTTCTCCTTCCGTTTCCGCTCGGCCGCTCTGCTCCGCGTCGCAGCTTCACGGTTACTGACGGTCAGGATTCAAAAACCATGCGGCTGCGCCCATCGTAGCGTACACGTCCACGTGTGCGATCCGGGCAACACGCATCAGTCGCACCCGGAACGGGTATCGTGGTGCACGCGTCTCGCGTGCACGTACCGTCGATGCCTGACACGCACACGCGAGACGCGTATGCCACGATGGGTTCAGCGTCCGCCCGTATGACTTCGCATCCGCGAATCCGTGCACACGTGGACGTGTACACTACGATGATCGTCGCCACTGGTGGCATTTGCAATCTGACAGTCAGTTGCTTCCTCACGTATTCACCTTCCCGTCCGGCGTGCCGGCGAGGTAGCTCTGCTGGGGTTCCTCCGCTAAGCGCATCTTCGCTTTCAGTTGCCGCAGTTGTTCCTCGGCCTGGCGGCGCGCCTGCTTCGTCTGCGACAGGGTTTCCATCGCGATCGACCACGCGGTGATCACGTCGTGCGTTTCTTCCAGCCGCGGGTACGGTTGCCGGGCGGTCGGGTTGCTGAAGCGCACTTTCTTGTCCGGCTCGATCATCACGGCATAGCCGAACGCACTTTGCAGTTGGCCGTTGTCCCCCTGGGGGACTTCCATCCAGGTTTCGTCGCGCAATTGCAGTCGGCGGAGTTGCAGGCGCTCGGGGAGAATCTGCCCGGTGGTGTCGATGAACAACAGTTCCTTCACCCCCAACTGAGCATACACCATCGGCTTGATGCTGAGGTCCTGCTGCTGCAGCGAACGCCGGCCCAGCACCTCGACGACCAGCAGCGGGGCCGGGCCGTCATGCCCGACGCGGTACGAGGCAATCTCCGGATCGAGCGGCCGGGAGGGGCAGACGACCATCACGTCCGGCGAGACATATGCCGAGCGGTTGATCGGGTGGTAATACATGCTCAAGTTGGCGAAAACGCGGTACTCCGTCTTGTCCGAAAAATGGGCAAGCAGGCCTGCGTATGCTGTATGGGCCGCATGGGTATGCGCGGCAGTTTCGCCCATGTGTTCCTGACCTTCGTCCTCGAACAGGACCGGCAAATCGATGGCCATGGCCGGGAATTCCGGCAAATAGCTTTCGGAGATCGCCGCTGATTGACGCATCTGACTGTGAGTCCTCTTTCGGGAAGGTACAGAATAGCAGGATAGCGGTTAATGGTTACTCGCTAATTGGGAATGGTGAACGAACCTCGCCATGCGCGAGCCTGAACGTATTCGTTTGTTCATCGCGATCATGAGCGTTCGAGCGACTTCGTCACTTCATCAGTTAAGTTGACACGGCAATCCGCTCGATAAAACCGGTACAACCGTCAAGGTCCCACCCATCTTGACGGGCGGCGACGTTGTCGAACCGGAGTTCCCCCCTGAATATCATGCGGCATTTCCACCTGCATGCCCTGATGTTGCTGATGTTCGTTGCCGGGAAACTCGCGGCGGATGAACCGATGTGGCAGCCGGTGGTGGCGACGCCGCAAGCGGCTAAACCGCCTGCGGTCTCGCTTGAAGATCGACTTCGCGACGTCGAAGCGAAACTCCAGTTGCTGCAGCAGCAGCCGGTGACGCCCGTCTCCGCTGTGGAACCGATTGCTTCACCCGCGGTGCCGTGCCCACCGGTCGAAGCGTCGAAGAACCCGAAGATGGAAGGTTCCTGGAAGAACGCCCTCTGGTTCGAGAGCAAGGATAAAGCGTTCCGCTTCAACGTCGGCGGCGTGATCCAGTACGACACGTCGTTCTTCGGCGGCGCGCAGAACGTCGTCAGCTCGATCGGCACGTTCAACAACCTGGCCGACCCGAACCTCGCGTTGCAGGATGGCTTCTCGTTCCGCCGGGCCCGCCTGCGCTTCGCGGGCAACCTGTACGAACAGGTTGAGTTCTTCGCCCAGTATGAATTCGCCCAGGCGCTCGACCTGCGCCGGCGGACGCTGGGGCTGAACACGACGACAGGTTTCAGCCCGGCCCAGTACGACTTCGACCCGGGCGACGGCGTCGGCTTCAACGAAGTCTACCTCGGTCTCGTCGATCTGCCGCATCTCGGCACTTTCCGCGTCGGCCGGATGCGCGAAAGCCTGAACTTCGTCACCGCGACGTCGGACACCAACCAGGTCTGGATGGAGCGCGGCCTGATGTTCGATGCCTTCAACGGCGACTTCAACTTCTCCAATGGCATGACGCTGCAGAACAGCTGGATGGACGACCGGCTGTACATGCTGCTCGGCTGGTTCCACTCGAACAACTTCTCGAACCGCGGCTTCTACGCCGTCGGCGATGGCGACTACGCCTACGACGGCCGCATCACCGGCATGCTCATCGACGACAAGGAAAACAAGCGCTGGATGCATGTCGGTGCGGACTACAGCTACCGCGTTCCCTACCAATCGCAGGTGCGCTATCGCGCCCGGCCGATGATCCGCAGCGGGCCGTCGTTCCTGACGCCGAGCATTCTGAACACCGGTGCGATCTTCACGCAGGATTCCGAACAGATCGCCAACCTGGAATTCGCGATGGCGTTCGGGCGCGTCACCTTCGCCGCCGAGGCGGCCGCGAGCTGGATGAACAACGCCTGGACCGGCGGCCTGCCGCTCGCGAACGGGGTCATCCCCGCGGGCGTTGTCAACCGCGGCAGTTACGTGGCGGGCGGCGGGTATGTCGAAGCGCTCTGCTTCCTGACGCCCGACCATCGCCCGTACCGCAAGGAGCGCCCGGGTTACGATCGCGTGGTGCCGACAGATACCTTCTACTGCATGAACGGGGAGAAGGGCCAACGCTTCGGCACCGGGGCCTGGGAAGTCGGCATGCGTTACGACTATCTCGACCTGATCAACAACGGCATCAACGGCGGCATCGGCCATGCGATGACGTTCTGCGTGAACTGGTACCTGAACCCCAACGCGCGGGTGCAGATGAACTATTCATGGATGAACCGGGAGTTCGCCCCCGCCGACCTCGCCAGCCGTGTCGACGGTCCGTTCCAGGCGTTCGGGCTGCGGTTTAACTCGGATTTTTGATACTGTTGGAAAGCCGTCAACGGCGAGCCCCTCCCGTAAGGGAGGGGAGTGCGTCCTCCCCTCCCTTACGGGAGGGGCTCGCCATCAACGTTGGAAAGGATGATTTTGCGAACCTGACAGCCAGTAGCGCCATCACTTATCCTTCAACTCGTACCCTTCGTTCTTTTCAAGCACGGCGTTCGCCTTGTTCGACAGGGTGCCGCCGGCACCGGTGTGCTTGTTGTTACGGATGATGTTGCCCTCGGCCGGCTCTCCGCGGAGCGTGATGCCGCCGCCGCCGGTGAGGTTGTTCTCGATGACGACATTCTTGCATTCGTGCTTCAGCGTATCCCGGCTTTTATGCGAGACGACGTAGATGGCGGAGATGCCGCCGTTCGTCAGAATCTCGTTGCCTTTAATTTGCAGGCCGTTGATGTCGCCGCAATGGAAGATCGACAGGTAGCTATTGCCTTTGTTGTCGATCAGTTTGCTGTCGCGGATGCCGCTGTTGACATGGCCTTCGTGCATCAGGCCTTCGCCGTCGTTGATGCGGTAGGTGTTGTCGTAGCACATATTGCTGAACACTTCGTAGTCGTTGCCTTCGAGCGTCCAGCGGTAGCCGCGCATCTGCACCGCGCGGTTGTCGTTCGTGGAAGAACCGAACGTCATCGCGGTTCCGGTGGCCGTGGGCCGCCAGATGCCTTTGGGAATGCGGATGGTGTTAAAGGAGCAGATGGTGCCATCGCCCGTGAAGGAGATGGGGCATCTGCCCGTGGCGAAGATGTAGTTGTCGCGGATCACGATGCCTTTGCGAAACCCGTGCGGATGAGAGTCGGGCGTGCCTGAGGGATCACCGCCGCCGGGAGTGCCGATGCCGTAATCGTTGATGTAGAACCCGGCCCGGTTGTCGTAGTCGAACTCGACCCCCTTCTCGACAGCCACTTTGTCTTCCTTCTTCTTGCCGGTGATGATGTAGCCCTTCTGCAGAAAGTTATCCTCGCCCGACTTTGGCAGGCGGTTGTTCGCGGCCAGAATGTTCTCTTCCGCATGGATGCGAACGGCGGGGTGGTGCCGTTCGGTGAAGCGCTGCCAGGCGTGCTGGCCGATCTTCAGGTCGGGCACGGCCGAACTGGCGACCGCGGCATTCTTGAGCACGCAGCCGACGATCAGGCGGTTGCGGCCGCCCTTGTACCCCTCAGCCTCCTTGAAATCGACATGCCCGCGGTTGATCGCGATGTTGACCAGACCGCAGTTGCTGTCGGACTCGGGCTTCTCGACATAGATGCCCTTGAAGGCGGTGTCGATCGGTGTGCCTTCGCCTTCGAGCTTCGGTTTGTACTGCGGGAACTCGAACGTGGTGGGCGGGACGTAACCGTCGTCCTTCGCGCTTGCCACCTTCGGCGTTTCACCTCTCCAGATGATGCCGTTGCCGATCCGGACGTGATCGGTGAATGCGTAGGTGCCGGCGGGGAAGAAGAGCACTCCGCCCCCCTTGGCGGTCAGCGCCTTCTGCGCGACGTCGATGCGCGCGGGCAGGGCATCGCCCGGGAAGTCGGCAATGCTGGCGACGTTCTTCCACGGCAGAGCATCGACCCACGCGATCTTGTAGGCGGCAGCCGGGTTGTCCGTCGGCGGTGCGGCCGACAGGGTGAAGGCACAAACGACCATCGCGATCGGGGCGAGAATCCAGCGTTTCATGCGCGTTCCTTAAGGAGAGAGAATGGCGGACGACGCGACTTCACTGTAGCGAACCGCTTCGATCGTGTCGTGCGAGAAATCAGTCGCTCTCGACAGCATTTTCACGCTGGCATATATTTGTTGCACTTCACGCGACGGACCGCGAACGAACCGATTCACAGGAAGAACAGGTGCAACATGGGCGCATGGAAAGTGCTGCTGATTGTGGCGATCACAGGCGGCGGTTTCGCGACCGGGTACATGTCGAAGGGTACGCGCAGCGCCGAGCCGCTTGCGGCGTCGCCTTCACCCGCGCAAGTGATGGCGACGCCGACAAGCGGCGAAGAACGAGAGAACCTGATACTGCCGCCCCCCGACATGAAGGGCGTGGTGCTGGATCCGGGGGGAATGATGATCCGAAGTCACTTCCAGGAGATGGCGAACCTGAAGGTCGACCCCGCCCACGGCATTGAGCAGGCGCACTTCGGAATGATACAGGCGGTGGAAAGCGAGAAGCCGGTGGTGAAGCTGCGGGTCGACTTCTCCCTGGAGATCGATTGGCCACGAACAAAACCGAAAATGCGAGAGAGCGCTTTCAAGATCGACCTGCCGAAGTTCGATCCCCACTTCGACTTCGAACCGCTGCCGATGCCGCGGATTTGTGCGGAACGAGAGCGTTCAACGGGCATTATCGAGGCTGCGAACGGGAAACATTAGTCGACTGAAGAAGTAGCCCGGTTGCTCCGCAACCGGGCGTATTGCCCCCCTGTCGCCCGCTCGTTCACTGGTCGAAGCGCATGTCGAGCCGGTTGCGGAGCGACCGGCCTACCATGATGCAGCTGGCGAGCCTGAAACAATTCACCAGATGCATATTTTCGCATGTGGCCGGGTTGCCGGCGTACGGTGAGGGCCGTACGTTATCACTTCCGAAAAATTTCAGTACTTTACGGGCCGGGTCGATTCGAGAGGTTGACTGCCGCATGATTACGAAGAAACTGGGACGCAACAAGAAGAACCGCTGCCGCTTCTGCACGAAGGAAGGCTGCCCGCGTCCCGCGTTTGTGGATTTCAAGGACGTCGTCAGTCTGAAGAAGATGTGCACGGCACAGGGCAAGATGTTCAGCCGCAAGCGGTCGGGCACCTGCTCGACGTTCCAGCGGGCACTCAGTCTGGCCGTCAAGCGCGCCCGCTTCATGGGCCTGATGCCCTACGTCGGCGAATAAAGTTGTGCATCCCGTCGGGATGGACGCTCAACGAATCATCTGATTGTCATGTAGCCGCGCAGCTTTGCGCCCGCTGTCAGGATCCCCTGATGCGCGGCTTCCACCTCGGGCTTTTCCCACTGATCGTGGCGAACCACCAGGTACGCGGCATCGCCGAGTGCCAGCCATTCCGATGAACCGTCGATCCCCCATTCCGGGGCGTTGACCAACAGCCAGTCGAACCGTTTCCGCAGATGATTAATAACTTCGGGCAGCCGCGCCTCCGCATCCTGGGGAACGGGCAAGTCGGGGTCGCCGGGCGGCAGGGCGTACAGCCGCGGCTGAGCAGTCGGCTTCAGCGCGATCGTGGCGGGGACGTCGCGACGCAGCAGCTCACGCAGCCCCGGCAGCGACGTGATTCCCATTCGCTCGGCCAGCAGCGGTTGGGCGTGATTCGCTTCGATGACCAGCAGACGCTTCTGTTCTTCACGTGCCCGGGTGATCGCCAGGTTGAGAATGATCGTGGCTACATCGACGTCCTGCCCGACGGACGTGAACACCAGCAGCGGGCAGGCGTTCCCCGTATGCTGGCCGGCAATTCCCGCCAGCATGCTGCGGTACTGGGCACTGGAAGCATGATCAGGCCGATGCAGGGCGACAAGTTCACGCGAAACGCGCGCCACATCGAGCGGCTGCTGTTCGGGCAACGGGAAGAAGGCAACCGTCGGCGGTGCCTGCTCGACGGGTGCCGGTACCGGGGTCAGTTTGAGCGGTTGCGGGTTGGGGATCGACGTTGGGGCGATGAGAGGGCTCAGCGTCGGAGCCGAGCCACGCGGTCCGCCGACTTCGATGTAGGGCACGTCGTTGTTGTCGCGCAGTTTGTCGCCGCCGAGGGCCGTATCGGCGGTGGAGCCGAGCAACGCCGGATCTGAATCGGCATGGGCCGACATGTCGGGTTCAACATGTTCGGGAACGAACGGCAGGAACGTGGTGGACGGCACGGAAGCCTCGTCGGGAGCTTCGCGCCGGCTGCGTCCGTGAACCAGTGCCTCGTAGGTGCGACCCATCCGTGGGATACTCCGCAACGTTGCATTCAAGGACGGAATAACGAGCCGCAACCGTAAGGGAGCGGTAGGCGTTCACCGCTCCCTTACGGTTGCGGCTCGTAGTCATTCGCCACGGCTTCAATCAACCGGCCCGCGAGGGCGGCGTCTGCCAGCTGCGGGCGACCTTCGGGTCGAGCAGTCGTTCATCAACGCCCGGCCCGCCACCATAGACATAAACGGGCGGTCCATGCGGGGTCGATGTCATCGGCAACGGCGGCGGTGTGTCAGCAATCAGTTCGCGCGCCACCTGCAATTGAGCCGGCCCGGCCGATTCATCCAGGCCCAGCCGCGAAACAGCTTCGACGGCAGCCTCGGCATCAACCTGGTTGTTGCCTGCTTCTTCGGCCAGCGCGAACGCCAGATGGCCCGCCTGGTTCAAGTAACGCGGTACGCCCTGGCAGGCATGGCTGATGATGTCGAGGACATCTTCACCCAGCAGTTTCTCCGGCCGACCGCCGCAGCGTCGCAGCTGATGCAGAACATAGTCGGCCGATTCTTCAGGACTCAGCGGCTCCAAACGGGCACAGACACTCATTCGCTGGCGCAGAACGTCGAGACCCGGCAGTTCGATCGTCTCAGCCATGCGCGGCAGGCCGAGCAGGATCACCTGCACCGCCTTGCCCTTCTTGCCCTCGAGGTTGCTGAGCAACCGCAGTTCTTCAAGCATCGCGGCCGGCAGCAGGTGCGCTTCGTCGATCAGGATGACCGTTCGCCCCTGCTCCCGGAAATGATCGAGGCAGCTTTCCAGCAGCGACAGGCGCAGTTCCTGTTCGCTCATCTCGCGGTACGGCAGGCCGAGATCAAAGAGGATCGCCTGCAGCAGGTCGGCCCGGTTCTGGTACGCGCCGTGTGTCAGGAATGCGGAACGAGCCCCTTCGGGCAGAGTTTCAATGAATCGATGAGCGAGCAATGTCTTACCCAGGCCGGGCTCGGCCTGAACGAGCATGACGCCTTCGTCTTCGGCCAGCCCTTCATGCAGCTGGGCGAGCGCCTGTTCGTGCGTGGTGGCCGGGTAGTAGCCATCCACGTCCGGCGTAGTGCGGAACGGTCGCGCCCGCAGACCGAAGTGGCTCAAGTCCATGGTCCCCATCCCCGCTGACGACAGTCGACACCTTCCCCCATTGAAAATTCGTCATTCTCAGCGGTGAACTTCAGCAGTTCCGTCAATCGCGTCGAGTTTGTGCGGAAGCTGGGAAAGGATGTGGGATTGGGGGATGCGCCGCCGCTTGCGGCGTTGCCATGCACCCATCACGCCAGCAATTCACTGATCGCTGCCGCCTTCGGGTCGGCGATCGGTACGGGGCGTTCGTTGGGGTAGAAGTTCTTGGTCGGGTCCAGGCCGAGTGCCCGGAAGTAGGTGTGGAACAGGTGCCCGCCGTTGACCTGGCCGTCGGTAACGGCGGTACCGTTGGCGTTCGTCTTGCCGTGGACCGCGCCGCCCTTGATGCCGCAACCTCCCAAAGCGACGCTCCAGGCGGTACCCCAGTGGTCACGGCCGTAGCGGTCGTTGATCTTCGGCGT
The DNA here is from genome assembly GCA_038324795.1 of Gemmatales bacterium. GTDB lineage: Bacteria > Planctomycetota > Planctomycetia > Gemmatales > Gemmataceae > JAIOQJ01. The sequence goes on along the minus strand of JBBQII010000010.1, from coordinate 8,315 downwards.
GCGGCCGAACTCGGCCATCACGATCAGCAGCGTCGATTCCCACATGCCTCGCAAGGCCAAGTCGTCGATCAGTGCCGCGAACGGGCGGTCAAACTCGGCCAGTTGTTCGATGTGGAAATCAAAGTTCTCGTGATGTGTGTCGTAGTTCGAGTGCGTGACTTTCACGAACGTCGAGCCGCTTTCGAGCAGCCGGCGGGCGAGCAGCATGTGCCGGCCGAAGTCGTGGCGACCGTAGCGGTCAACGGTCTTCGGGTCTTCCTTGTCGACCGCAAAGGCTTCCTGCTTCTCGAAGAACTGGGCGGCTTGTTCGAATGATTCGGTGTACGCCTCGGTCTGGGCCGACTTGCGTGACTTCGCGAAGCGCTCGTTCAGCTTCAGCCGCAGTGCCTCACGTTCGCGGTCGGCATCGCTCGTCAGCCCCTGCGGGCGGAACAGGTCGGCGGGCGGCTTGCCGTCGGCCAGCGTGACGCTGGCGAACTTCGGTCCCAGGAACGCGGCGTCCTTACTGCTGAAGCCGCTGCCACCCCGCGGTGTGATCTGAATGTGGCCGGGCATGCCTTCGCCATCGCGCGCGAGCAGCTTGGCGGCGACTGCGCCGATCTCGGGGTACTGCAGGGCCGGGTCCATCTTGCGGCCCGTCAGCATGTGGACGGCGCCCTGGCCGTGCTCGTTGATTCCGGTGTTCACACCACGGACAATCGCCAGACGATGCGCCTGCTTGGCCGTGTGCGGCAGCAATTCGCAGATGTGCGTACCGGGCACGGAGGTGCGGATGGTATTGAACGGCCCGCCGGTGTCGGTCTTCGGCTTCGGATCCCAGGTTTCCAGTTGCGAAGAGCCGCCCGCGAGAAAGACGACGACCACGCGCTTCTGCTGCGAAGTGATCTGCTTCAACGCTGCGGGGGCAACCATGCCGGTGAACATGCCGGCGGACGCTCCGAGGAAGGCGCGGCGTGAAGGTTGTTGGCATGCGTAGTCGCAGAAGTTCATGATTGGCCCTTTCTACGGTCGAATGTTAGCCGCGACGCGCAGGCTTTGCGAAGCGGAGCACGCTTCGACTGCGTGTTGCCTCAATGGTTGAAGCGGAATTCGGCACTGGCAAGCATCGCCCAGATGATCTCGCCCAGCGCTTCTTCGGGCGGGTTCTTCGCGTTCTTCATCATGTCGGCGATCTCCTTCTTCTCGTCGGCCGTGGCCGGGCGGTTGAAGATGCCGAGGAACAGTTCGTTGGCCCGTGCTGCCGGGTCGGTCAGCTTGATGGTGCGATCAAGCAGTGAGCCGGGCCGAACGGAGATCAGGCCGCGGATCGCCTGGTTGTACTTCAGGAACAGCGTCTGATCGAGTTTGGTTTCGAAATCGTCCTCCGGCTGGCCGGGGGCGGCGGCGAACATCTTGACGAAGGCTGGCACCTGCGCGCTCAGCGATGCCTGCATGGCCGCGTCGGTCGGAGCCTTCAACGACTGGCGCACCGAGTCCGTGAAGCCGGTCGCCTGCATCGTGGCATAGGCCAACTGCTCGGCCGAGAGCGGCTTGAGGATCGCGATCAGGTAGCGGTCTTCGGGCAGGTCTTTCGCATCAGCCGACAGTTCGCTGGAGCGCTGGTACGCCTGCGACAGGGCGATTTCGCGCAGCAGGTACTTCACGTCGAAGCGGTGTTCCGCGAACTCCCGTGCGAGCAGATCCAGCAATTCGGGATGCGACGGCGGGTTGTCCGAATGATCGAGATCAAGCGGGTGCACCAGCCCCCGGCCCATCATCATCGCCCAGAGCCGATTGGCCGTGTTGCGGTCGAACGACGGGCTGGCGGTGATCGCCCCGGCCAGTTGCTCGCGGCGGCTGAAGTTCGGCACCGGGCGCACGGTGGCAGCTGTGGGAGCGACCTTGTATTCCTTCCCCTTTTCGAACTTCGGTTCACTGATCGCCTTGCCGCCCGGCATCTTCGGCAGCGTCGACTTCTGAGCCTTCGTCGCGTCGAAGACGCTGGTGAAACTGATCTCCCCTTCGGCCTTTTCGCCCAGTACAGCCGTCGCGACATTGGCGTTCGGGAACATGGTCGTGCGGTTCAGGAACGCCTGGATGCCGTAGTAGTGTTCCTGCTTGTAATCATCGACGAGTGGTGAATCGTGGCACTGGGCGCACTGCATATTTCGGCCCAGAAACAGCCGGCCGATATCGCGTGTGATCGCCTGAACTTCGCCATCGCGGTCGAGGTAAAACTTGGCCGGTCCGCGCTTCGCCGCATCGACACCGTCCGCGGAGAGAATTTCGCGGACCATCTCGTCGTACGGTTTGTTCGCATCGATGCTGGCCCGCAGAAACGTTTCCCAGTTGGCGCGTGAAACCTTGGCATCGCGCCGCCGCTCCATCAGCATCACGTCGAAAAACTGCGTCATCCGTCGGCCGTACCCCGGCGAGGCGAGCAGCGTGTCGATCAGCTTCGCGCGTCGTGCGGAATCCTTGTCGTCAAGGAATGCACGCGTCTCGGCATGGCTGGGAGTCGTGCCGGCCAGGTCCAGCGTGACCCGCCGCAGGAACTCGGCATCCGATGCGGAGCCGGCCGATTTCTTCGCGAAATCAGGCACCCCGGCCGTGATGAAGCGATCAATCTGTTGATGCAGCGGTTCCCCGGCCCCGACAGCGAACGGGGAAAGCAGAAGAAATAACATTGTCGCAGGAGAGCAGCGCATCGGCAGGTCCGCCCAGGCAGGATCGAGTCGGGCAGGTGGGATACATGGATATTCGTCCGCCGGGGCGAACAAGTCAAGCGGATTCGGGGGAAAGTGCTTTTTCGACTGATAGGATGGTAGAATCAACAGCCGTTGCAGGAGAAGATGGTCTTGCCCAATTCGTCAGGTCTGGTACGAGTTCGCCGTATGACTTTTCCGCAGGATTGGGCAACTGGTTGTCCGCCAGCCGACGCTATCGCATCCAACGGCCCGGTGTTCCGCATCGTGAGTTCGAACGAGTGTCAAGAAGCGGATTTCCTGAGTTTTTCGGAAGAGGGGCGAGCGTTGCGTCGACCAACCCCCTGCCCGTGCATGCCATTCGGCTTGTCAGTTTTCCCGAATAAGGATGATGCGGCTTGGATGTCACGCAGCATGCCGCGTCTCGGGAAATTCCTGGCGCGTGGAAACCTGAGCCCGATCGATGGCGTCACCAAGCTGACTCCAGGACAGCGGCCGAGCCACATGACCTGGTGGCCGAGTTGCGAATGCGCCCGCCTCGACTTGTTCCGTGATGTGGAGGAAGTGGTCTGATGTGGGCTGTTGTCGGTACACCCAAAGATACAAGCTACTTTGGCCGGTTTGAGCCTATCGACGTACTTATCTGGTACGATTGCCCCCGCACGTTCACGCTTTACGATCAAGACGGCGGCCTTTGCCTGGTTCACTGGTTGGACGAAGATGCCGAAACGATGCGTTATCTCGTCGCACCCGTCACTTCGAAACAGATCGAACAACTTCAGCGAGGCGACCTCACGCTGCGTGAGAGCTTAGACCAACCCCGCGTATATGTGGTCGATCAAACGAACGACGGCGATGTTCGTTCCGTGTGGCTGACACAACTTGTGGATTTGCCGCAGGATGCATTGCCAGTCCCTCGAACGATGCTCTACCGGTCGCTGGAACCGATTCTGAGCCTCCGGGCAACCGGCGAAGCGATCAAGCCGGGCGAGATCCCCGGAAGTGTGATCAAGAGCACGGTTGAAGGAGCGCAAAAAGCGCTGAAGTGCCTGGCCGAATACGAAATGGATCTGCCCACTCGGCGTGGTAGATCATCAAGAGCCTTGCAAAAACTGTATGACCTGCCAGTACAGAAGACGCTTACTGCCAGCTTTGAAGTCCAGTTCCGTTCTCCGCTGAGTGAGCCCGACCTGTTCGAGGGGTTGGCCGAAAGCGAGATTCTCGATGAGCGGGACGTGTTGAACCGAGTGGCCGATCATCTCAAGGCGGGTCTGAGTTGGCTCACCTCAACGGCATCCGAAGCGGCAGCCTTGCCGGTTCCAAATGATGCGGACTTGAGCCGAGTGATTGTTAAGGCGTTGAAGTTCCTGACGCCGTCACCGCGAGGTGCTGTGAAGGAACTCGAGATTCGCGGGGATCTCGCAACCAGAACCATCGAGCCTGTGCGTCTCACCCGAAGATCGAGAGGCATAGTCAATGGAGCGATTTCACGACTGCCGGCCATGACCGAACGGCGAGTAGAACTCAAGGGGCGGATTCGAGAGATCAATGAGAGGCTCATGCGGTTCGAACTCCATGATGTCAATCAACCGCCATTGCCGGTTCGCGTCTGCGAGTTTGAAGCGGAAATCTGGGACGATGTCTACGAAATGCTGGGTGTCGACGAGGCGGTTGACGTTCTGGGATTGGAAACGAGTCCTTTGAGCATTGTCCGCGTTCTCGATCTGAAACGCCCGTAGTCGCCTATCCCCTGTCCAAATCGTCCGCGTCAATCGGCGTCCGGCCCCATTCCCGAACCGTGTCGAAGACTTTAGCGTCGGAACACGGGTGGAACATCGCCGCTCCAACACTTCGGCCACTTCGTTTAAAGGTGCCGTGCGCTCGAAGGCTCTTCAGCGTTTGCGTTGCAGTGCTTGAGGCTCCCCCTTCCAGTTGTACCGTCTGTAGCGATTTCCCAAGAGCTGGAGCCGGATTCTTTACCAGTTCGGCATGGGTGACCCTACCGGCGGGGTAAGGGTTTCCGGTAGGCTGGAATGGGTAAGTTGGCTATCAGCCCGCGGATGAACGAAGCAGAGCTGGCAGGCGGGAACGCAGCGGAAACACCGGGGAAGCCGGTGGCAGCGATGCGGCAGGGGCAGGTCACGACGCTCGGTCGGAAAGCCCGGTCGGGAACGGTGTTGGGGACTGTGCCGATCCCGCCCGCGATGCCGGAGCTGACAGGGGGTGACCCCCGCAATGCGGGCGAAAAATGGGGCGCATGCAGCGCATCAGGGTACCAACGTAGCGTAAAATAGAACGTGCACTCCGTCGGGCCAATCGAGGGCCCCAGACCACGCTCTTCTTAGGAGGGAAGCGTCATGCTCGTACTCAGCCGGAAACTGGGAGAAAAGATCTTCATTGGCGATAACATCTGTATCACGGTCGTTGATATCGATCGTGGAAAGATTCGCCTGGGCATCGAAGCCCCCCGGGATGTACCGATCTACCGCCAGGAACTGCTGCCGCTCAGCCAGCAGCAACGGATCACCGAAGGCCAGGCGGTCGTAACGTCCTGACCATTATACCGGGCCCGTCCAGTGCCTGTCAGCAAAGCGGGAATGGAAGCCTTCGGAGTGCCTGATACGCTGGTCCGCTTCCTGACCGATCCCCCGACTTCGCCAACGGCCCGGCCTCTCTCCCCGAGACGCCGGGCCCGGTTTGTTTCATCTCCCCGCGATTTCCGCTTGAATCCTCCCCTCGTCCGGTTGACCCTGCCACCATGGATTGGACCGCGTTCCGCACCAGGTTTCCCGTCACCACCAAGTGGGCGTTTCTCGACCATGCCGCGGTCGCGCCGCTGCCGCGCGTCGCCGCGGATGCCGTCAGGGAATATGTCGACGACATGGCCCTCAACGGCATCGTCTCCTTCCTTCGATGGGACGCCCGCCTGAAGGAGGCCCGCCTGCTCGCAGGCCGGTTGCTCAATGCCGACCCGCTCGACGTCGCCTTCATTCCGAACACTTCCACCGGCATCTCGCTCGTGGCCGAGGGGTTCCCGTGGCAGCCGGGCGACAACCTGATCACTGCCGCCGAAGAGTATCCCTCGAACCAGTACCCGTGGATGAACCTGCGCGACCGCGGCGTCGAGGTTCGCGCGGTCCCCAGTCGCGGCAACCGCATCGCGCTCGACGATCTGCGCAAGGCGATCGACGGTCGCACCCGGCTCGTGTCGCTCAGTGCGGTCGAATTCGCCAGCGGCTACCGCAATCACCTGAGCGCGATCGGTGAAATGTGTCGGGAACGCGGCATCTTCTTCTTTGTCGATGCGATCCAGTCGCTGGGTGTCCTCCCGCTGGATGTGAATCATCTGCCGATCGATGCCCTCGCGGCCGACGGGCACAAGTGGCTGCTCGGGCCCGAAGGGGCGGGGCTCTTCTGGCTGCGCCGCGACTGGCTGGACCGGCTGCGCGTGACGAACGTCGGCTGGAACAGCGTGATCAACTGCCATGACTTCGGCACGATCGATTTCCGGTTGAAGCCGCATGCCGGGCGCTTCGAAGGCGGCACTTACAACGTCGGCGGCATCGTCGGCCTGGCGGAAAGCATCAAGCTGCTGCTTGAAGCCGGCATCCCCGAGATTGCCGAGCGCGTGCTTGCGTTGACCGACCATGCCTGCGAGAAAATGACCCGGGCCGGGTGGACGGTCTTCAGCAGCCGGGAGCGAGGCGAGCAATCGGGCATCGTCTCCCTGGTGAAGGCAGGCGTCTCGCCGATCGAAGTGAAGCAGCGTTGCGAAGAGGCGGGGATCATCGTGAACGTGCGTGCCGGCCGACTGCGCATCAGCCCGCATGCCTACAACACGTACGAAGAATTGGATCGATTCGTCGCCACGGCGAATCGGGATTGACGGGAAAGGGCCTCTCTTATGCCACAAGTGTTGTCACCGAGACTGGCTGTGTACACCGGCGTGTTCGACCCGGTGCATCTGGGGCATGTCGACATCATTCAGCGCAGTTCGCGCATCGTCGACGAGTTGATCGTCGGCGTCGGCATCAACCCGGACAAGAAGCCGTTCTTCTCGATCGAGGAACGTGTTGAACTGCTGACGAAAGTGGCTGCCCCGTACAGCAACGTGGTGGTGAAGCCGTTCACCGGCCTCGCGGTGCGCTTCGTGCGCGAGTGCGGGGCCAGCATCATGATTCGCGGATTGCGCACGCTCAGCGACATGGAGTACGAATTCACGATGTCGCTGATGAACCTGAACCTCGACCCGCGGATCGAGACAGTGTTTCTGATGGCGAAAGAAGAGTTTTCACACGTCAGCAGTTCGCTGCTTCGGCAGATCGCGACGCTGGGCGGCGACCTGACGAAGTTCCTGCCGTTGGAAGTCGATATCGCCCTGCGCCGCCGGGCGACGGAACTCACTCAGTTGCAGGGCTGAGCATTCGGGTACGACGCCGACGAGTTGGAATAGTTCGGCGCGCACTGATTCGCGCAGTTGTTGGGCGGCGGCGCGTAACACGGGTTCTGGCAGTTGTCGCGATCCCGCAGACACCAGCGCTCGTACATCCGGCAGCAGCCCGTCGACAGGCAGACCGCCAGCAACATACCGGCCATTCCCACTACACGTTTCGACATCACGCAGGCCCCCTGACGGAACCGAATTTCGCTCACCGGGAAGGGGGAATAGATGGTAGGTGGATGCGTGTCAATATCGTTTAGCGTGCATCCCGGCGGGACAGGGCTTCCAAGGTCATGTCTCGGACTGCTTTTGATCCCGGCAGGGATCACAGCTATCAGCCCCGGGTCGCCGCTTCGGCGCACCCGGGGTTGCGTCTTCGCAGGCTCACCCTGTCAGCGGGCGTCCCAACGGGACGCCCGTCAATGATGATGCCCGTGCTCCGCTTCCGGCCGTTCGCGAGCCCAGTCGGTGAAGGCCTGTTCGTCGGATGTGTAGGTGATGTTGCCGTGCAGCACGCCCCGGGTGGCGAGCAACTCGTCGGCCAGATGACGCACCTTCTTTGCGGGGCCGCGCAGGATTGATACTTCCAGGCAGTGCCGTTCGCCCAGATGCACATGCAGCGTTGACACAACCAGGTTGTGATGCTGGTGCTGCGTGTCGATCAGTTTGGCGGCCAGTTCGCGCGCGTGGTGATCGAACACGAGCATGGCGACGCCCACCACGTCGCCGGACAACTGCGTTGCCTGATCCTGAATCATCTTGTCGCGAATCAAATCGCGAATCGCCTCGCTGCGATTGGCGTAGCCACGCGCTTCGATGTGCTTGTCGTAGGCCGCGAGAAGGTTGTCTTCCAGCGAGATGCTGACACGTGCCAGTTCTGCCATGATCGCCTCCTCAATCCATCATGATCGACCCGTGAAGCCGCGACGCGCAGCGGAGCACTCCGCGTCGCGGCTTCACTTGATGCGCCGGCCGCGCACGCTGTGGGGGAACAGTCGTTCCTGCACGACGTTGCCCGAGGCATCGAACGGCACGGCCTGCGCGCTGCCGACGACTTCCAGGTTCGGGTTCGCCCTTGCTTCCGCTACCAGCGGGGCGGAGACCCACATCTCGGCCACTTCCAGCGTGTTCGGAATGAAGGCGACCTTCAGCTTCTCCGGGATCGGCTGCCAGCAGGTCTGGATGCCGGT
>JBBQII010000009.1:0-19227 GCA_038324795.1 Gemmatales bacterium | reverse complement strand
TTTTGGGTTCGTTCTTAAAACCGGCCCCCAGCTCCTGGGGGGCCCCGGCGCCCGGGGACCCCCACGATGCTGACGGACGTTCGACGCCGTACGTCCGTAACGGGAACTAGCCCTTCTTCGCCGCGTCGTACAGCGACGACGCGTAATCCCAGTTGATCAACTTGAAGAAGGCGTCGATGTAGTCGGCGCGCTTGTTCTGGTACTTCAGGTAGTAGGCATGTTCCCAGACGTCAACGCCGAGGACCGGGGCGCCGCTGCTGTCCATCAGCGAGTTATCCTGGTTCGGGCTGCTGACGATCGACAGTTTGCCGGCCTTGTCGCTGAGCACCCAGGCCCAGCCACTGCCGAAGCGTGCCAGACCCGCGGCCTTCAGGTCCGCCAGCATCTTGTCCTGATCGCCGAAGGCGGCCTTGATCGCGGCTTCCAGCGCGGCACTTGGCTTGCCCGGCTTTGGTGAAAGCATCTGCCAGAACAGGCTGTGGTTGTAGTGCCCGCCGCCGTTGTTGCGCACGGCCGTGCGCTTCGCCTCGGGAACCTTCGCGAGATTCATCAGAATCTCCTCGATCGTCTTGCCTTCCCACTCGGTGCCGGCGATCGCCTTGTTCAAGTTGTCGACGTAGGCCTGGTGATGGCGATCGTGGTGAATCTCCATCGTCTTGGCGTCGATGAGCGGTTCGAGCGCGTCGAACGCGTAGGGCAGCTTTGGCAGCGTGAACAACTTGGGGTCGGCGGCCGTACTCAGGGCGGGCATCGCAAGTGCGGCGGCACTGGCACCGGCAGCCATCAGCATCTCTCGGCGGTTCATCGAATCGTCTCCTCGGAGGGGTGGATCATGTGGGGGTTCCGTCGCAGTCATCCTAAGGCACGCCACTGTGTCTGAACAGCGCTTTCCCGATTGCTTCACGATGCCCTGTTCCGGAGAATACCGACATGAACCTTTGGAAAATCGCCGCCGTGCAGATCGGCTGTCGCTTAGCGGACGTGCCGTTCAACCGTGAATCGATCGTTGCCCGTTTACGCGAGGCCGCGGCGGAAGGGGCGAAACTCGTCATCTTCCCCGAGTGTATCCTTTCGGGCTACGGGTATGACAGCCTGGCCGAGGCGATGCCGCATGCGGAAACGCTGCCCGGGCCGACGACCGACATCCTCGCGGCCGAGTGTGCAAAGTTGAACACGTACTGCGTCGTCGGCATGCTGGAACGCGATGGCGAGCGGTTGTTCAACGCCTGCGCCCTGATCGGGCCGGGGGGCTACATCGCCCGTTACCGCAAGGTGCATCTGCCGATCCTGGGCGTCGATCGCTTTACGACGCCGGGCGATGAGCCGTTCGCCGTCCATGACCTGGGCGGCTTGAAGCTGGGCATCAACATTTGCTACGACGGTAGTTTCCCCGAATCGAGCCGGGTGCTGACGCTTCTGGGGGCCGACCTGATCGTACTGCCGACCAACTGGCCGACGGGGGCTCGCACGGCAGTGCTGCCGTTGACGCAGGCGCGGGCGGTCGAGAACCATATCTACTACGCGGCCGTCAACCGCACGGGCGACGAACGCGGCTTCCGCTTCATCGGCAACAGCCGGATTGTCGACTTCGGCGGCAACATCATGACCTCATCGACGGGTGACCTGGATGAGATTCTGTATGCGGAGATTGAACCCGAGAAGGCTCGCGCGAAGCAGGTGGTGATCATCCCGGACAAGTACGAAGTTAACCGCGTCGGCCATCGGCGGCCTGAGATGTACGGGTTGTTGTCGAGTTCAACGAGCGATTAGCGAGGCCAAACACAGAAAAGAAACGAACCACGAATAAGAAAGGAGAATTGAAACGCTTCCCCATTGTTCTTATTCGTGGTATTCGGCTTATTCGTGGTTCATACTCTTCATTCATGGAACAGGAACCTTACCGTCGGCTGCTGAAACTTTGCGCAATAGTGCTGGCTGTCGGCGCGATCCTGGTAACGGTCTGTTTCTATTTCATCGATCGCCCCGTCGCACGCCGGGTGCATGAGGAGCAGACCTCACGCATCGATGTTCTTCGATGGATCACGCTCGTCCCGCCGGTCGTTCAGGCGTGGGCACCGGCTGTGCTGGCGATGCTCATCGTGCTGCGCGCGTTTCGGCCCTGGTCGCACTTCGCGCGGGCGCTGCTGGCGGCATGCGTGGCGATCGTGCTGGCGGACCAGGCCCGGGAATCGTTGGCGTATCTGTTCGGGCGCTACTGGCCCGATACCTGGATCAACAACAATCCGTCGCTGATTCAGAACGATGCGTACGGCTTCCACCCGTTCCACAGCGGCAGCGCGTACATGAGCTTTCCCTCGGGCCATATGGCACGTACGCTGGCGGCGATGACCGTGCTGGCGGTCGCCTGGCCGCGTGGCCGGTGGCCGGCGATCGGCATCAGTCTGCTGATGGCGGTGTCTCTCGTGGGCATGAACTACCACTTCGTCGGCGACTGCGTGGCCGGCAGTGCGGTGGGAATTGTCTTCGGGATGGCCGCGGCCCGGGTGGCCGATGTTGAAACGCTGGCAATTCAGCGCACGGTCGGCTAACATCTCCTCTCCCTCCCAACAAGGAACCCACCATGAAATCCGCACTCTTCGCGTTGTTCATCACTGCATCGCTCGTCACGGCCGCTGAACCGCCGAAGGGGTTCACCCCGCTGTTCAACGGCAAGGACCTCGCCGGCTGGCACGGCATGCCGCACTTCGACCCGTACAAGTTGGCTGCGATGCCGGAAGACGAACGCAAAGCAAGCGTCGAGAAGTGGACGGCCGACGCGAAGATGCACTGGTCGGTCGACAAGGGCGAACTGGTTAACGACGGTAAAGGGGCATATCTGACCAGCGATGCCGACTATGGCGACGTGGAACTGCTGCTCGAATACAAGACGGTGCCGTTGGCCGACAGCGGCGTCTACCTGCGGGCCAATCCGCAGGTGCAAATCTGGGACACGACGAAAGAAGGCGGCAAGTGGGACCGCGGGGCCGACAAGGGCAGCGGCGGTCTGTTCAACAACGGCCCGATGGCCGCCGGTAAAAATCCGCTGGTCCATGCCGACAAACCATTCGGCGAGTGGAACAAGCTCCGTGTTGTCCTCGTCGGCGAGCGGACTTGGGTATGGCTGAACGACAAGCCCGTCGTTGACGGTGCCCGCTGGGAGAACTTCTGGAACCGCAAGATCGCCCTGATGAAGAAGGGGCCGATCCAGTTGCAGACCCACGGCGGCGAGATCCGCTGGCGCGATCTGTTCATCCGTGAAATTCCATCAAACGAAGCAAACGAGATGCTGCAGAAGCATGCGGCCGACGGGTTCACAAGCGTCTTCAACGGCAAGGACTTCACCGGTTGGGCCGGACCTGTCGAGAACTACAAGATCAAGGACGGCGCGATTGTCTGCCTGCCCGAGAAGGGCGGCACGATTCACACGAAAGAGCAGTACGGCGACTTTGTTGCGCGCGTCGAGTTCCAACTGCCGCCGGGCGGCAACAATGGCCTGGCAATCCGCTACCCGGGCACCGGCGACACCGCGTACGTCGGCATGTGCGAACTACAGGTGCTGGATGACGGACACAAGAAGTACGCCAAGATTGACCCGCGGCAGGCGCACGGTTCCGCGTACGGCATGGCCGCCTCACAGCGCGGTTACGTACGCCCGGCCGGCGAGTGGAACTTTCAGGAAGTGACCGTGAAGGGTTCGACGATCAAGGTCGAACTGAATGGCACCGTGATCCTCGACACCGATCTGAGTACGATTAACGACTACATGGCCAAGAGCCCTCACCCCGGCAAGGACCGCAAAGAAGGCCATTTCGGCTTCGCCGGCCACAGCGACCCCGTGGCGTTCCGCAATGTGGCGGTGAAGCGGCTTGAAGCGAAGTGAATCGACTGGTACGATCGGGGTGTAACGCAGAGGAGGCCTTCAGCATGTCATCGATACCGCGAATCACTATCAACCCTGAACAATGCGGCGGTCGGCCGTGCGTTCGCGGCATGCGCATTCGTGTCAGTGATGTGCTGGATCTGCTCGCAGTCGGCCTGCCGCCGTCCGCAGTCGTCGAGGAATTGCCTGATCTTGAGTTGGCCGATGTGACGGCCTGCCTGCAGTTCGCGAGTGAACGGACTTCCATGCCAACGACGCTGGAGGCGGTCGCGTGACGATTTGGCTCGATGCGCAGATCTCTCCGGCGCTTGCCTCGTGGGTGGCAACAACGTTCGGGTGCGAATGCCAATCTGTTCGTGAATTGGGGCTTCGCGATGCAACAGATACGGTAATCTTCTCAGCCGCCCGACTTGCGAATGCCGTGGTGATCAGTAAGGATTCTGATTTCGCCGATCTCGTCAAACGGTTGGGGCCGCCACCGCAGGTTATCTGGTTGCGATGCGGAAACACAACGAACACAACACTTCAGCAACTATTGCAGACTCATTTCACATCCATCACGACCCGACTTGCAGATGGAGAAGTGCTAATCGAACTGCAATAAGAGGACCAACGTAGCGTGCGCCCCCTTCGGGACGCACGCCAACGTCGCGTCACTCAACTCAGCCCCAGCGCCCCGCCGGCGCAGAAGTCGGGGTTGCCGAACTTCGTGATGTGATGCCCGAAGCCGCCCGCAAGGGCCAGCAACAGGCGGTTGTGCGATTCCTTCTTCGGGAACTTCAGCGATCGGCCCATCTTGAAGTCGAGTCCCTTGCCCAGCAGGACAAACGGGATGTTGTCCAGCGTGTGCGAGCTGCCCTTGCCCAGTTCGTTGGTCCAGACGATCGTCGTGTTGTCGAGCAGGCTGCCCTGACCGCCCGGTTCCGGCGTGTCGGCAAGGCGCTTGGCGAGATACGCCAACTGCTCGGAGAACCACTTGTTGATCTTCGTCAGCTTTTCCATCGCCTTTGTGTTGCTGTCGGGCTCATGCGACAATTCGTGATGGCCCTCTTCGATGCCCAGCCAGCGCATCTTGGCCCCGCCGACGGAGTTGGTGTACTGCAGGGTGGCCACGCGATTGAAGTCGGCCGCGAAGCCGTTGACCAGCAGGTCAATCTGCATTTTGCTGATGGCCGGGATCTTGTCGTTGTCGCGCTTGACGCCCGGTTCGAGCTTCGGCACGGCATGGCCGACGGGATCCTTCGTCGCCTTCAGTTCCTGCTCCATCTCGCGGACGAACGCTGCATGCTCGTCAAGCAACCGCCTGTCTTCCGCGCTGACGGCGGAACTGACCTTCTTCAGGTCGTCCTTCACGTCGTCGAGCACGCTCTTGAGCGCTTCTTTGTCCTTTGTCTTCCCGTAGAGCTTGGCGAACATCTGGTACGGGTCGTCGATTGGTGCGATCGGCTTGTTGGCTCCGGAATAGACCATGCGCGTCCAGGTATCGGCCCGTTCGGGGACCATCACGCCGAATTCGAGCGAGCCGAAACGCGTCTTGGTCGCGTCGCTCTTCTGCAGGTAGCCGCGGATTTCCTGATCGATCGACTGGCCCTTGGCCCAGCCAGCCGGGGTGTGCGAGCCGCCCTGGATGTTGCCCGGGTAAAGTTCCACGCCGGTGAGCAGACAGCCCATGCCGCGCATGTGCGCGTCGCCGTCGCCGCGGACGCGATCGCAGACGCCGTTGAGCATCAGCAATTTGTCCTTGAACGGTTCGAGCGGCGTCAGGCTTTCCTTCAGCGTGAACTTCGCCCCTTCTTCGTCGGGCCAGAACGCCGGGGGCACGATGCCGTTGGGGCTGAACATCACGATCAGCCGCTGCTTGCGCTGCTGCTGATTGGCGAAGCCAAGGCTGGGCAGATTCAGCACGAACGGCAACGCCGACGCGCCAATGCCGAGGTCACGGACAAACTCACGCCGACTGTGTTGAAACATGAAAACGAATCTCCCGTGATTTTCACATCATCATACGTTGAACGACGGACGGATGCTATTCAATTCAGGATGAACCAAGTGAACTTTGAATCAGTAAAGCAGATCCCTTGCAACGAAGACTAACCCTTTAACAGTGCCGGGATGTACTTTTCGCTCGATGCATCTTTTACAGCCGTACCGTTCGCCAACGCCTGAGTGTCGAGTTGCCGCACGCGATTGGGCTCGGGCAGGATGTGAATCCGACTATCCGATGTCGTGTTGCTGACTGAAATTCGCAATTGTGAGACCTCGTCCATGGAACGAGCCCATATGCCATCACCCCCGTAGATCGGAACCGAATCGACAGAGTATTCGTTGCATCGGGCAATTATCCTTGCCAGAATGGCCCGAAAAACACTGGAACGCGGCCACGGGTTGACAATAACATTCGTTTCAGTGCCGTTGGCCTGTCGTGACGTGATTCCGAAATTGGTGGCACGGATCTCGATGCACTCGCGGAAACAGAGTTCGAGCAGCGCATCGGCCATCCCCACAACACCCGATGGTGATGGCTGCAAGATCTGCTTGAGTCGGTGGTTCAATTCAGTTGTGTTCATAGTTGATCCACTGGACGAATCCGGATAGCTACACGACTCCGGCCGTCTCGCAACTCCTGCAGACCGTGGTCGGGATCGAACTGTACGAGGCCTTGCGACGGTGGAAACAGCAGTTCATCGGCTGCGGCGTCGATGATGTCGCCGGGAATATCCATCTCAATGATAACAGGCCCGCCTTCGCTGGGGAAATTCCTTGCCTTTCCGATTGCATACATTTCGGGCGTTCCTAAGTGGAACGGTCCTTCTTGAAAGTACGCTGAAAACGAACCAGCCGATGGCCCACCCAGTTCGACGAACATCGGGTCGGGTCCGGTCAACGCGATTCGCTCGGCACGTTCCCGCGTTGTGCCGTGCAGCAGCATCGCCATCGGGGCCCCTCACTTTTTCGCTACCGGCGGCAGCGCCGCCCGCACCGCGATCTCCGCTGCCAGCTTGCGCATGTTGAAGTTGCCGGCGGCGAACGCCTTGCGCAAGTCGGCCTGCGTCGTCGGGCCGTATGCTCTCAGCGGTTGCTTCACCAGATGGTGGAACATTTGCTCGGCGAAGGCGGCCTGCACTTCTTCGCTGTCGGCAAGGAACTTTGCGAGTTCCTTGCTACCCCCGAACGCGACGGTGTTCCCTTCCCGTGTCAGGTAGCTGCCGGTCGAGTCGACCGCCTTGCCGTTGTCCTTGTCGCGGTAGCGGCCGACGGCATCGAAACTCTCCAGCGTGAAGCCGAGCGGGTTGATGACACCATGGCAACTGATGCATGCGGCCGGCTTTGTCTGCAGCGCTACCCGTTCGCGCGTCGTCATCTGCGGGTGCAGATTCTCCGCCAGCGGGGTGAACGCATCCGGCGGCGGCCGCATCGCCAGCCCGAGGACGCCGCGAGCGATGAACACGCCGCGATGGATCGGCGACGTCGTGCCGGTGTACGCGAACGTGGCCAGCAGGTACGGATGCGTCAGCACGCCGGCCCGCTTGTCCGAATCGAGCTTCGCCTTCTGGAAGCCGCCGGCAGGGGCCGTGACGCCGTAGAACTTCGCCAGGCGTTCGTTCAGATAAACCTGATCAGCCAGGAACATTTGCCGGAAGTCCGATGTCGGCGACCAGAACACGTCGTCGATGAACAGCTCCAGTGATGTCCGCAAATCAGCTGCGATGGCCGGGTCGAAGCCCGGGTAACGCTTACTGTCCTTGGCGATGTCCGGGGCCTGATCGACCTTCAGCCAGGTCATGAAGAACTCGTGGATCTTGGCCTTCGCGCGCGGGTCGTTCATCATCCGCTCGGCCTGCTTCATCAACTGATAGCGGGTGCCGAGCTTGCCTTCAATGGCCGCCTTCGTCAACTCCGCGTCGGGCGGTGAATCCCACAGTGCGAACGAGAGATGGCAGGCGATATCGAACTGGTCGGTATCGCTGTTCGTTTCCCGGTACAGGAACCGCGGTGACTTGAGCGCCAGCAGCACGACTCGCTTCATCGCCTGATCGGGGTCCTTCGCCGCATCAAATTGCCGATCGACGAACAACTGCTTCTGCGCGTCGTTGAGCGGCCGACGGAATGCCTTCTCGACGAATCGCTTGGCGAAGTCGCGTATCTTCGCATCGCGGTCGGGTGCCCCGTCTTTGGTGCCGGCCAGTTCGTTCAACTTCGCAACCACGTACCCGGCCGTCTCCAGAGCCGCATCGGTCGTCGCCTGATCCCACGCCTTCGAGACTGTTGTGCCGCGCTCCCAGCCCAGACTGCGATCGTCAGGCGGGAACGGGGTGTTCGGCACGAACGATTCGGGGGTCTTCACCGACGTCAGAAATCGCGTCGGGATCGTCTCGGTCGGCCGGTGCGGTAGTTTCCACGCCAGTTGCATTGAGGCTTTCACGGCGGGGGGTGGGCCCTTCTGCTTCTTGGAGTCGTCAACGCCCTGCTTCGCCTTCGAGAATTCCAGCCGGATCGGGTACGTCCGGCCGGCGATCAGGAACGTCGACCCTTTAAACTCCGTGTCGGCCCCCGACTTCACCCAGGCGTCGATCAGCGGCTTGACGTTGTCGTTCACCCACAGGCGGGAGGCATGTTCCGTACGGACGACGAACTCGTAGTCGCCTGTTTCCGGCGCGGTCACCGAGCCTTCCCAGCGAATGCTGAACTGCCCCGGTTCGGTCTTGTCGCCGATGGGACCATTGGTGCCGAAGTCAAACTTCACCTGCGGATCGACGCGTTCTTCCACTCGCATCTTGATGTTGAAGTTGCGGGCGTTGAAGTACTCGCCCTTTAGTCCCGGCTTCGGGTCGGCCTTCTGCGCGAAGCGGAAGCCGCCGATCAAGTCGCTGACCGCGTTGCGATACTGCGCCACCGTCAGCCGGGCCAGTTCGACGCGTGGCGGCTTGTTGCGGTCGCGGGCCGCCTGCGAGTAAAACGCTTCGTGCGCGTACGCGGAGATGCGGTCGGCTTCATCTTTCTTCAACGAGCCGGGATCATCCTCCGGCATCGTCTTGGCGATGAGTGCGGAGAGTTGCGCGACCGACTTGCCGCCAATCAGCGGTTGCGGGTAGGCCTTGGCCCCCTCGCCATTCGCGCCGTGGCATGAGGCGCACTGCTTCTTGTACATCGCCTCGCCTGTGGGGACGTCGGCGGCGGATAAGGGAACAGCAAGGAGAAGCAGGCCAATGGTCGGCAGAATGCGCATGGTGATATCAGTTCGACGGAACGCGGGATGGAATGCGGCAGGTACCATTAGTTTCGGCTGTTGGGGCGAGAATGTCAAGCGCCCCCCGCCGACGGTCAGGTCTTCCCATCTTACCCTGACATTCATTGCATTCGGTTGGAATGGGTCATTATGCGGGTCATGCAGGTTCGATGTTGGAGAACGACAGACCGCGCCTCGTACTCGAGGAAGCTCATGATCCACGGCCGCATCCTGATGATTGTCGCCCTTTGCGTGTTGGGCAGTGCCGCTTCCGCCCAGGAACGGAAGCATATCGGCCCGAAGCTCGAGTTCCCGGCCGACGGGGGCCGTTCACCCCACCTGAGCCTGCCGGTCAAGCTGGAGACAATTCCGGCCGCATCCCGCGAGCAGATCAACCGCGTCATGCAGGCACCATCGCTGACGGCCATCGCCACGGCCGAGGAATTCTGCACCACGAACGAAATGTACCTCTGGCTGCTCGATCATCCCGACCGCGTGTCGCTGGCCTGGCAGCGAATGAAAGTGGCCGCGATCGACATCACGCCGCATGCGGATGGCAAGTTCACGTGGAAGGACGAGGGCGGCAGCGTGCTGAACTGGCGCACCGTCGGCCAGAGCAATGAAGGCCGAATCTGGTATGCCGAGGGTAAAGTGAATGCCGGGGCAGTGCTGCCGTTGATTCCGGTCAAGGCCGTAGCCGTGCTCCGGCATGGTCGGAAAGTCGACGTTGATGGCGACCCGGTCCTCTGCCAGCAGGTGGAGGTCTTCGTCCAGACCGACAGCAAAATCGCGTCGACGGTGATGAAGATGCTGGGCCCCACGGCCCCCCGGCTGGCCCAGGAAGGTTCCGAACAGTTACTGCTGTTCTTCTCGGGAATCGCACGCTACGTCGACCGGCACCCGGCCAAGGCACCGGCGCTGCTGGCGGAGAAATAGCTTCAAAAACCCTTCCTGACGGTCGGGGCTCGTGTCAACAGAGGCTACTTCGCGGTCCACTCGAACTTGCTCTTCACTTCCGGGTTCACGATGCAGTCGGCCGGCCATTCGCCGCGTGACAGTTTCACGATGCATTCGGCCGCCTTCAAGGCCATCTCATCTCGCGACTGCAAGTCGACGCCCGCCATGTGCGCAGTGAAGACGCAGTTGTCATGCTGCAGCAGTGGGTGGTTGGCCCCCGGCGGTTCCTGATCGAACACGTCGATGCCGGCGCCCGCGATCGTACCCGCTTTCAGTGCCTCGTCAAGGGCCATCTCATCCACGACTGCGCCGCGGGCGGTGTTAATCAGGAACGCGGTAGGCTTCATCAGCGACAGTGTCTTCGCGTTGATCAGGTGCCGCGTCTCCGCAAACGCCGGCAGATGCAGTGTCACGTAGTCGCCCTGCTTCAGCACGTCGTCCAGCGGCGCCAGCGTGATCCCGTGCTTCGCCGCGAATGCCTGATCGGGCGTCGGCTCGTAGGCGACAATCTTCATCCCGAAGGCGATCCCCTTCATCGCGACCGCTTTGCCGATCCGCCCCAGGCCGACAATTGCCAGCGTGCGGCCTCGCAGCGGCAGGTTCACCCGGCGGGGCCATTGCCCCTTGCGAATCGGGTCGTGCTGGCCGATCAGGTTCTTGGCGAGCGCCAGGATGAGCATGAAGGTATGCTCGGCCACGGATTCCTGATTGGTGCCAGGAGCGATGCAGACGACGACGCCGTGATCGGTGGCCGCCTGCTGATCGACCGCGTCCCAGCCGACGCCCGCCCGGGCGACCACTTTCAGGTCGGGCAACGACTCGAACACTTTCCGGGTGTACGGCTCAGATCCAGCGAGCGCGGCGGGGATGCCGGCGTACTGCCGCAGGACGTCGCTTTCGACCATCTGCACGTTCTTGTCGGGGAAGATCAGTTCGAAGCCGGCATTCTTCAGCGTGGGCACAAACTCCGCCTCGAGTTTGGCGAGTTGCGCCGGCCCGATCATGACTTTCGGCATGGCGTATGCTCCGATCTCATAAGACAACCGAGACGACCTTCCGCCAGTTCAGAGTATGATTTTCGGGTTTGGCGAGAACCGAACCGGATGTCGTCGTGTCCTGATGCCGCGTGAACGAACTGCGCGAAAACGATGGGAAAGCGGTGAAGGAACACCGAAACCATTCTTGACCTTTGCCGAAAAGGCCGACATGATAGACACAGACGCACTCGCCAACTTGGCGACGTCGACCCGCGAAACGATGGCGAGAGGGGTGTTCCACGGCAGCACAGACACGATGGCCGCGTCCGGCTTGCCTTCGGGCGAACTCTCCTCGCCGTATCGAACTCGCGAAGGAGGGCGCTTGACCACAGCGACGCTTTCGACCGGCCCCGACACATCCGTCCCGACCCTCAGCAGCGCACTCGACCGTGCCTGCCTGTGTGCCCGCACCGCCGACGATAACAAAGCCCGTGATATCGTCGTGATGGACATGCGGAAGGTCACCCCACTGTACGACTACTTCGTGATCGTCACCGGCGGCAGCCGACGGCAGATCCACACCCTCGCGGAAGAAGTCGACGCCGCCATGCACGCCGAGGGCGACAGCCGCATGGGCATCGAGGGCTACGAAGCCAGCAAGTGGGTCGTGCAGGACTACGGCGACGTTCTCGTCCATGTCTTCGACCACGACACCCGGGCGTTCTACAGCCTCGAAGACCTCTGGGCCGACGCGGGGCGCGTGGATTGGGAACGGGCGTAATCGTGTGGCGAGCCCGATGGGCTCGCCGCTTAACGATGATCTCCCTATCAACCACAATCATGAACCTCCTCCCGCAACTTCGCGACCTTCTACGCCCCGTTCTCGCACCGCTGGTGCCGGATGAGGCCAAGCTCGCTGATTACCTGGCGATGATCCGGCCTGCGCAGAATGCCGATCTCGGCGACTACCAGGCCAACTTCGCCAAGCCGATGGCCAAGGCGCTGAAGCTCAAGCCGCAGGACGTGGCCGCGGACATCATCGCGGGCATTCCCACGAATGATCTGATCGAATCGGCCGCGGTCGCCGGGCCGGGGTTCATCAACATTCGGCTGAAGAACGCCGCACTCGCGGCGATGGTGCGGGCGACCGCAGCCGACCCGCATCTCGGCGTCGCGCCGGCGGCTTCACCCAAAACGTTCGTCGTCGACTACTCCGGTCCGAACGTCGCCAAACCGCTGCATGTCGGCCATCTTCGCAGCACCGTCATCGGCGAAGCGATCTGCCGGTTGCTGCGCTTTCTGGGTCACAAGGTCGTCGGCGACAACCACCTGGGCGACTGGGGAACACAGTTCGGCATGCTCTTGTACGGGTACAAGAACCTGCTCGATGCCGAATC
Source organism: Gemmatales bacterium (assembly GCA_038324795.1). Taxonomy (GTDB): domain Bacteria; phylum Planctomycetota; class Planctomycetia; order Gemmatales; family Gemmataceae; genus JAIOQJ01. The sequence goes on along the minus strand of JBBQII010000009.1, from coordinate 6,789 downwards.
CTACAAGGCCGACCCGGTGCGTGAACTGGCCCGCATGTATCGCAAGGTTCGCGAACTGGCCAAGGCCAACGACGACGACGAGGCCGAGAAGGGCAACCCGATTGCCGACGCCTACCGGGCCGAGACGGTCAAGCTGCACGAAGGCGACGCGGAGAATGTCGCCCTCTGGAAGCAGTTCATGCCCGCCTGCATGGAAGAAGTGGAAGCGATCTACCACCGGCTGGATGTGCACTTCGACCATCAGCACGGTGAAAGTTTCTACAACGAAATGCTGCCGGGCGTGGTGGCCGATCTTCTGGAGAAGGGCCTGGCGGGGCGGAGCGAAGGGGCGGTCATCATCCGCGAGTCGAAGGACACGGTCTCGCTGATTCAGAAGCGCGATGGGGCCTTCACGTATACCACGACCGACCTGGCGACGATCAAGTACCGCGTTGACACTTGGAATCCCCGGGGAATGCTCTACGTCGTCGACTTCCGGCAGAGTGATCACTTCAAGAACCTGTTCTCGGCCGCGAAGCGCTGGGGCTATGCCGGAACTGAGATGACGCATGTCTCGTTTGGTTCGGTCCTCGGCGAGGACGGCCGACCGTTCCAGACGCGTACCGGGCCGACGATCGAACTGCACACGCTGCTCGACAAAGCCGTCACGCTTGGCCTGCAGAAGTACGAAGAAAGCTACAAGGAACGCCAATCTCGCGATGAAGATCTCCCGGTGCTGGGCGAAGCCGAGAAGAAGCAGATTGCCGAGGTCGTCGGCATCGGCGCGGTGAAGTACGCCGACCTGTCGCAGAACCGCACGTCGGACTATCGCTTCAGCTTCGACAAGATGCTCGCCACCGACGGCAACACGGCCACCTATATGCAGTACGCCTATGCGCGCTGCCGCAGCATCTTCCGCAAGGGTGAGATTGACGTCGAGGCGTTCCGTTCATCGCTGCCGGATGTGATCATCGAGTCGCCTTACGAACGGGCGCTGGCGCTGCAACTGCTGCGCTGGAACGAGGCGCTCGACGTGGCCGCCAACGAGTACATGCCGCACTACCTGACCACTTACCTCTGGGACCTTTCGAAGGCATACAGTTCGTTCTTCGTGAACTGCCAGGTGCTGAAAGCGGAAAGCGATGCACTGCGCGACAGCCGCCTGCTGCTCTGCGACCTGACCGCGCGCGTGATCCGGCAGACGCTGCACCTGCTGGGAATCGAAACCGTGGAGCGGATGTAAAGTTCGCCCGATCGCTCCGATGCCCGTCGCGGCTTCACAAGGCGGACGCTTCCGCCAGTGCCAATGCACCGATCAACCCCGCCATGTCGCCCAGCGCGGGTGGGACGATGCATCCGTCCACATTCTCGAACGACAGATACCCGTTGATCTCATCGACGAACTTCCGTCGCAGTCGCTGGAAGAATTCCGATTCCCCCATCAAGCCACCTTTGCGAACGCTGCCGCCGATGATGATCCGCTGAGGTGACAGCGTGTACGTCAGGTTTGCCAGCGCCTGCGCGGTGTAACCGATGGTGAAGTTCCATCCCGAGTGGTCGGCCGGCAATTGCCCGGCCGGCATGCCGAAGCGCTTCTCAAGCGCCGGCCCGCAGCAGAGGCCTTCCCAGCAGTCGCCATGGAAAGGGCAGATGCCGGGAGCGTTGTCACCGGGAATGCGCTTCAAGCGCAGATGGCCGATCTCCGGATGCAGTCGGCCGTGCAACAGTCGGCCGTTGGCCATACCACCTCCGCCGATGCCCGTGCCGATCGTGATGTAGATGAAGTCGTCAAGCCCTCGGGCGTTGCCGTACCGATGTTCGCCGAGCGCCGCCCCGTTCACATCGGTATCGAAACCGATCGGGATGCCGGGAAACCGTTTTTGGAAGTACCCAAAGACATCGGTGTCGGCCCATCCCGGTTTCGGCGTCGTCGTGATGTGGCCGAATGTAGCGGACCCCGGATGCAGGTCGATCGGCCCGAACGATGCGATGCCGATCGCAGCGAATGAGCCATGCGACGCGAGCCAGTCGCCCACCAGCGCGAGCGTGGTTGCGGGATCCGTCGTCGGGATCGTCGTCGATGCGTGCAGGGCCATGCCGTGACCGATGGCCACGTTGAACTTGGTCCCGCCCGCTTCGATCCCGGCAACAGATTGCATTGGCGGTCTCCCCGTGGCGCACTCGTCGCGCGTGCACGTTCATCGACGACACTGTCGAGCACGCAAGACGCGTGCTCCACGTTTCGGTTAAGTCAAGTTCCGCCCGCTTCGATTGCAGCGAAGGTGCGCATTTCGGTCTTTCCGTGGTGCACACGTCTCGCGTGCACCACGTTTGCGGCAATCCGCAACTCTGTGGAGCACTCGAGACGCGTGCTCCACGATTGCTCGTCAATATCCGTACCCGAACAACTCCCGCTCCACCCGGAACGCGTCGCCGACCCGGGCGGCCTGCCCCGGCGTGAACACCTCCCGGTACGGCCGGCGATCATCGCGGTATTCGCTTTTTGCCAGCACTCCCAGCGATCCCGTGAACGGCACACCCAACTGGCCGAACAGCTCCGTCAGATCTTCCGTCAGTCTTTCGTAACGCAACACGCGATGCACCAGCAGCCTCGTGGGATCGTCCGGTTCCGTGTATGCCGGGTGATCAACGCACCAGTCGTCCGACTCAAGATACTGCTCCAGCGTCAGCGTTCCCCCGGACCGGAACTTCTGCATGTGATAGTACGAAAGCGTCTTGTCCCACGGATTGCGTTCGACGCAGAAGCGGAAGTAGTTCTCCCACACATCGCTGCCCACGCGTTCGCGGATCGCTGATCCCTTGATATGGTTGACGAATCCCTCATGGTTCCGCGCCCGGTGCGGTTCGACGTGCGGCAGGATCGGCGTTACGATCGCATCCCCGCCGGCATGCTGCGACAGGTAGATCTCGATGCTCGTCCCCGCCGTCTTGCGCGTCTTGATGAAGATGAACCGATGCCGATGCGAGATGATCATGCCCATCCCCGGTTTCGCTGGCGTTTCGACAGTAGGGTCTTCATACTGACCGTGGAGCACACGTCTCTCGTGCTCAGTCAACCGAGCATGCGAGACGCGTGCTTCACGATTGCGGTCGCGGAGTTGGAACCATGTTCATTCGAATTCCGGCATTGCTGATCGCGATGCTTCCGTCTTCCTCATCCGCTGCCGAACCCGACAAAGCCGAAACCGCCAAAGCTCTCTCGAAAGCAACCACGTTCCTGCATTCGCGCATCGCCTGCCAGGGCGGGTATGCCTGGGTCTCCGGTGCCGATGGCAAACTCCGCAACGGCGAGGGGGCCTGCGGCCCGGGGACCGTCTGGGTGCAGCCGCCCGGCACCCCGGCCATCGGATCAGCGTTCCTTGATGCGTATGAAGCCACCGGGGATGAGGTCCACCTGAAGGCCGCGCGCGATGCCGCGGCCGCGCTGATGAAAGGCCAACTCCGGTCCGGCGGCTGGAACTACCGGATCGAATTGTCCGGCGCTGCCCGGCGTGAGTTCACCTATCGTGTCGATGGCCAGTTCGACCCCGCCAACATGCCGAAGACGCCCGCACCTGGTGGCTGGGACATCTGGAAGCAGCGCCGGCACAAGGACGACATGACCCTGATCGACGACGACGTGACGCCCGCGTCGCTGCGCTTCCTGATGCGGCTCGACAAGCTGACCGGCTTCAAGGATAAGGAACTTCACGATGCCGTCATGTACGGTCTGACCTCGACGCTGAATGCGCAGTACCCGATCGGGGCCTGGTCACACAACTACGATCAGTTCCCCATTGAACCACCATCGGCCACGCACTACCCCGTCAAGGATGCGTCGTTCCCTGATAAGTGGTCGCGCATTTGGACGAAAGACTTCCAAGGCTGCTACATGCTCAATGACCGCATCACGCAGAACATGATCGCCACCATGCTGCTGGCCAACACGATCTACGGCGACAAGAAGTATCTCGAATCGGCCCGACGCGGCGGCGACTTCGTTCGCCGGGCACAACTTCCCGACCCGCAACCCGGCTGGTCGCAGGAGTATACACGCGACATGCAGCCCTGCTGGGACCGCAAGTTCGAGCCGCCGGCCGTGACCGGCCTGGAATCGCAGGATGTCCTCGAAACGCTGTTGCATCTGTACCGCGAAACCGGCGAGAAACGGTTCCTGGAACCGGTCCCGGCCGCACTGACCTACTTCCGCAAAAGCCTGCTGCCGGACAGCACGCTGGCGCGCTTCTACGAACTGCGCACGAACAAGCCGCTCTACTTCAACAAGAATTACCAACTGACGTACAACGGCGACGAAGTGCCCACGCACTACCGCTTCCGCGACCCCTCCCGGCTTGATGGAATCGAAGCGGAATACAAGCGCCTGCTGGCCGTGAAGCCTGATGCCTTACGGGTACTGCCGGCCCGGCCCGGAGACGGCACGAAAGCCCGCGAGGCAATCGACGCCATGACCGCTGACGGCGGCTGGCTGGAACCCGGCACCGTCCGCGATGCTGCCGGCAAGAAGGTGACCCCGGCCGAAGGCGTCGTTCAATCGCAGACGTTCATCGACAATGTCCGCATTCTGTCTGATTACCTGAGAAGCCTGAAGTGATATGTTGAAAGAGAGCGAGTAAACTAAAGCTGATGACCGTCAGTAAGCGAAATCCACTCTTTCCCCCTCTCCCCCGCTTTGGGGGAGAGGGGGAAGAATGCCGGTGGCCTTTCAATGCTGACAATGAGTACTACTTCCACTCGCTGTCATGGTTGTAAAGTTGCATGGCCTATCACGGTTTCACTCGACTGGCGGCCTGCTGCCCCGTCCTGCATCTCGCGGACCCGGCCGTCAACGCGGAACGCACCATCAATCTGCTGAAGCAGGCGGAGGCACGCGGCATCAGCGTGGCGGTGTTCCCTGAACTGGGTCTGACCGGCTACACCTGCCATGAATTGTTCTTCCAGAAGGCCCTTCTCGACGGCGCGCTCGATGCGCTGGCCACGGTCGTCGAGGCCAGCGCGCATGCGTTCGGCGGCCTGGCGATCGTCGGGCTTCCCGTGCTGGTCGGCGATCGGCTATTCAACTGTGCTGCGGTCATCGCCCGCGGTCGGTTGCTGGGACTGGTGCCCAAGACGTTCCTGCCGAATTACAAGGAGTTCTACGAAGCCCGCTTCTTCGCCTCCGCATTGCAGGCAGTCAGCAACACGGTGACGATTGCCGGCAGCGAAGTGCCGTTCGGCACGGACCTGCTGTTCACCGCGAACGACGGCATGGTCGTCGGCATCGAGATTTGCGAAGACTTGTGGGTGCCGTTGCCGCCCAGTACGCGGCAGGCGCTTGCGGGCGCGAACGTGCTGGTCAACCTGACCGCGAGCAACGAAACGATCGGCAAGGCGGGCTACCGCCGGCAACTGGTGCTGAGCCAGTCGGCCCGCTGCATGGCCGGGTACGTGTACGCGGCCGCCGGCGTCGGTGAGTCGTCGCAGGATCTCGTCTTCGGCGGGCACTGCCTGGTGGCTGAGAACGGGGTGCTGCTGGGCGAATCAACGCGGTTTCAGCGCGAAGACGTGGTCGTGGCCGCCGATGTGGATCTCGATCGGCTGCGGATGAACCGGGCGATGACGACGTCGTTTCACGATGAAGTTCCGGCCGTACCCTTCCGACGGATCGCTTACGTGGAGGCCGAGCGTTCGCCCGGCCCGAAGCTGTTGCGTGAGATCGACGCGCATCCGTTCGTGCCGCGCGGCACCGAGCAACTGCGCGAACGCTGCGAGGAGATTTTCCACATTCAAGTATCGGGCCTGGCGCGCAGGCTCGAACATCTGGGCCGGCACAACGTCGCCATCGGCGTCTCCGGCGGGCTTGATTCGACGCTGGCGCTGCTGGTGCTTTGCAAGACGTTCGACCGCATCGGTGCCGACCGATCGAAGATCAAGGCACTGACGATGCCCGGCTTCGGCACCACACCGCGGACGTTCAACAACGCCGTCGCCCTGATGAACTCGCTGGGCATCACCTTCCGCGAGATCGACATCCGCACGCTCTGCTTCGATGAAATGCGTGCGCTGGGCCATCAGCCGTTCGGCATCAGCCTTGAAGGATTGACTGTCAACACACTGGGGGACAAGCTGCGGCAGGTGCCTGCCGAGAAGCGGCACGATCTGACGTTCGAAAACATCCAGGCCCGGGTTCGCACCAGCCTGCTGATGAACACCGCCTTCGTGATCGGCACCGGGGATCTCTCCGAACTGGCGCTCGGCTGGTGTACCTACAACGCCGACCATATGAGCATGTACAACCCGAACGTCAGCGTGCCCAAGACACTGGTGAAGTTCCTGGTGCGCTGGGCGGCCGAGAACGAGTTCGGCGACAAGGAACGGGCCACGCTGTTGGACATCGTCGCCACGGAAATCTCGCCCGAGTTGCTGCCCCGCGATGCCGACGGCAAAGCACAATCGACCGAAGCGACCGTCGGCCCCTACGAACTGCATGACTTCTTCCTGTTCCACTTCTTGCGGTATGGCGCCCCGCCGTCGAAGATCCTGATGCTCGCGGAGCATGCGATCTTCGACAAGCAGTACACGCGCGACGAAATGAAAAGCTGGCTGACGGCGTTCCTGAAGCGATTCTTCGCCAGCCAGTACAAGCGCTCGTGCCTGCCCGATGGACCGAAGGTCGGCTCCGTGAGCCTGTCGCCGCGCGGAGACTGGCGCATGCCCAGCGATGCGCGCGTGGACGAGTGGTTGCGGGAGTTAGAGAATGGTTGACGACTTTGATTGAGCCGAAGTTTTTCTTGTCCCCCCTCTCCCCCGAAG
>JBBQII010000008.1:0-19257 GCA_038324795.1 Gemmatales bacterium | reverse complement strand
CGTCGTCGCCCATGCCGCGGACACCGAGCCGGCCGCTCCGAAGGGCGGCAAGCCGATTGTTGTCTCCACACCCGCCGCCGTCGTGTTTGAAGATGAGCCGCTTCCTGGGGGTGCCCGGTGGCGATTCGGAGCAATGCGCCGCTGGCATGGCATTCAAGAAGGAATTCTCACTTCGCCCGACGGCAAGTACCAGTATGCCGCATTCGCCGATCAGCGCATACGTCGCTGGGAGTCGGCCACTGGTAAACTCGCTGGAATCACGAAAGCGTTTGAAAGTTCCGTCCATCGTATCTCGCTGTCACCCGACGGTCGACTGCTGGCCATCGCCACCGGTACGAAGGTGCATCTCATTGACGCGCAGCATCTCGAAAAAGACTCGGAAGTGCTGGTCGGGCAAACCGATACCATTACGAAGACATCATTCTCCCATGACGGCAAACGCCTTGCTGCCGGGGGACATAACACGATCTTCGTCCGGGATGTGTCAAAGCAGCAGAATCCGCGAGTTCGCAGTCGGGACGTTGATGATGCACTTTGCAATATCCTGTTTACCAGCGACGACCAGTATGTCATCTCGGCCACCGACTCGGGCATCGTGAACCTCTGGAAGTCAGACAGTCTGGAGCCGGTCCGCTCATTCGCCAAAGTGAAGAGCCTGCAGGGCATCAGCGTCCACCCGAACGGCGAAACGCTGATCGGCCGCACGTACAAGGATGGGTTGGTGTTCTGGAGCATCAAGACCGGGGAGATCGCACGAACGCTGCCAAACCTGAAGGGCTGCGGTTATGTATCGCCCGATGGCCGATGGGCGGTTGTCTCGCCCGCCAGGGACGGCCAGGGCCCGACGAGCGTCGTTGACATCACGTCGGGCAAAGAAGCATTCCAACTCGCCAGCCACCGTACCGGTGCGTTCCGTTTCGGTTTCTTGCCCGATCTCCGGACACTCACATCCTACGGCGACGATGAAACGCTGCGGCGCTGGGACATGGCAACGGGCCGGGAGATCGGCGTGCCGGTGGGGCATCAGCATCGCGTGACCGGTGCAGCGTTCCTGAACCGGGATCGGCAAGTCGTCACCGCGAGCAAAGACGGGACGATCCGGTTCGTTGATGCAAAATCGGGCACCGAAGTCCGCCGCATTGCCGCTGAAGGGGAGTTCTTCCAGGCGCTGGCCGTATCCCCCGACGAGTCGATGCTGGCGTTCAGCGGGTCGCCCACCTCACAATCGAATCGCTGGGATCACGATGAAGCGAATCAGGCGTGCAATCTGTATTTCCGGGACCTGAAGAACCACCGGCAGATCGACTGTTTCTATCTGCCCGGTGAAATGGCGTACAATCTGCAATTCTCGGCCGACGGTAAACAGGTTTTCGTATTGAATCACGACCAGGTCACCATCAAGGAGGTAAAAACCGGCAAGAGCCGCAGCCCGTTCCCGAAAGCGTCGCAGAGGTTGATTGCCGCGGCGTTGTCGCCCGGTGGGAAGTATCTGGCGACTTCCACCGAGCCCCACCTGCGTCAGGTTGGCAAGTTCGCCTTCCGGGATGCGGATACGGGAAAAGAACAGTTCAGCCGATCGTACAAGTTCGGTTCGTTCAACGATGTCGCCTGGTCGCCGGACAGCAAGTAACCGGCCGTGGCCGGAATCGAAGGGCGGCAGCAGGAAAAGGGGTTGGGCTTGTGGAAGGCCAACAGCGATGAAGTCGCCCGCAAGATGATAACTACGCGGTAGGATCACGAGCGACTGGCGTACTCGCCCGATGGCCGGCTGCTGGCCGCGGCCGATCCGGATTATATCTCCATCTTCGAGACATGCACGGGACAGGAACGCCGTCGTTTCCAGAACGAGCACATGGATTCGATCAGAAGGTTGATGTTCTCAGGCGATTCGAAGCTGCTTGTCAGTGCGGGGAATGACACGCTCGTGTACCTCTGGGACGTGGCCGATCCGGTTGCCGCGAAGATGGAGTTGGAATCGCGAGCCCTCGACAGCTTCCGGGCCGCGATGGCCGACACGGACGGGCTCGCCGCCGACCAGGCGATCCGCTCGATGATCGCGTCACCCACTACTGCCGTGCCGTACCTGAAGCAACGCCTGCGTGTGATCACCCTGGCGGACCGCAAAGCAATCGACCAGTGGATCATTGATCTCGACAGCGAGCAATTCCGCGTCCGCGATCGGGCCGGAAAGGCACTGGAGGATGCAGGTGATGCCGCTCTCCCGGCACTCACGAAGGCCGCCGAAACGGCGAAGACCGAAGAGGTCCGCAGCAAGGCAGCATTGATCGTGAAGAAGATCGGCCCGGGCGATGACCCGGCCATCAGCAAAGTCGGCCGACAGGCTGTGCGGGCGGTGGAAGTGCTGGAACGGATCGGCACGCCGGAAGCGCTGATCGTGCTGGCCGACTTGGCGGAGCGCGGCCACGTGCGTGCGGCGCATGTTGATGCAAAAGCAGCGATCGTGCGGGCATCCCGCGGGGATGCACGCTAAACGTTCACGACGGCGCAATCCGCCCGTCCATCGGGCTGCTTGCGGTGGCGTACAGTTTCTTCGGGATGCGCCCCGCGAGATACGCCAGGCGCCCCGCCTCGCAGGCATGCCGCATGGCATGGGCCATGCGCAGCGGATCCTTCGCGGAGGCGATCGCGGTGTTCAGCAGCACGCCGTCGCAGCCGAGTTCCATGGCGGCGGCCACATCGCTGGCGGTGCCGACCCCGGCATCGACGATGACCGGGTAGTCCGGGTCGCCTTCCTTCAAGTATTCCAGAATGATGCGGATGTTGTTCGGGTTCAGCACACCCTGCCCGCTGCCGATCGGGCTGCCGGCCGGCATCACGCTGGTGGCCCCGGCATTCTTCAGGCGTTTCGCCAGCATCACATCGTCACTGGTGTAGACCAATACTTGAAAGCCTTCCTTCACCAGCGTCTCGGTTGCCTTCAAAGTGTCAACGGGGTCGGGAAGCAGCGACTTCTTGTCACCCAGGCATTCGAGCTTTACCCAGTCGGCCCCCGGGTTGCCGAGGTTCGACAGCAGTTCCCGGGCGAGTCGGGCATGGCGGATCGCGTCGTCGGCACTGAAGCAACCGGCTGTGTTGGGCAGGATCGTGTACTGCTTCAGGTCGAGGTAATCGAGCAGGTTGCGTCCTTCGTGGTCGACCAGCCGTTCGCGGCGCACGGCCACCGTCGTCACTTCGCAACCGCTGCCGGCCAGCGACGCCTTCATCAGGTCGTAGTCGGCATACTTGCCGGTGCCGGTGAAGAGCCGACTTTTGAACGTGAACGTGCCGACCTTCAGCGGCTTGTCGAGTTCCGGTGCCCCACCGCCGACCAGCGTGACGATCTCGATGCGGTCGCCTTCGGCCAGCGTGCGCGAAGCCTGCTGGTCGCGGCGGACAATCTGCTCGTTGACTTCGATTGCGATTCGCGAAGGATCGCGGCCGAGAAGTGTCAGCAGTTCCGCGACGGAAAGCGCCCGATCCAGCACCCGGGGCTCGGCATTGATGGTGATGTTCAGCATACGGACATCATATGCGGCGAAGCGCGTTGGCGTACCGGCCATGCGCCCCATAGAACATGCTTTCTTCGATTCTCTACCGCGGATACTGCCATGTCGCACTATGTACCCAACACTCGGATTCCGACACTTGTGTTCGCCACGAGCGGCGAGGCTTCACGTCATGCGTCGTTGATCGTCGAACGCGTTATCCGTGAGCACAACTCGGCAGGGCGGCCGACAGTACTGGGCCTGGCGACCGGTTCCACACCGGTCGGGCTGTACCGCGAACTGATCCGCCTGCATCGCGATGCGGGGTTGGACCTGTCGAAAGTCGCGACGTTCAACCTTGATGAATACTTCCCGATCGCCGGTGACGATCCGCATTCGTACCGGCGCTGGATGAACGAGACATTCTTCAACCATGTGAACATCAGGAAAGAGAATATCCACATTCCCGATGGGACGATTCCGATTGACAGTGCCGAGGACTGGTGTGCCGACTATGAGTTGGCTATCCAGAAGGCGGGTGGGATCGACATCCAGGTGCTGGGCATCGGCCGGACCGGGCATATCGGTTTCAACGAGCCCGGTTCGCGAAAGTCGAGCCGAACGCGCATGATCACGCTCGACTCGGTGACCCGTCGAGACGCCGCGGGCGGGTTCTTTGGCGAGGAGAACGTCCCGCATCGGGCGATTACGATGGGCGTCGGCACGATTCTGGAGGCGCGCAAGGTCGTCATCATGGCCTTCGGGGAGCACAAGGCCCCCGTTGTCCAGAAGTCGCTCGAGAATGAGCCGACTGAATCGGTGACGGCCAGTTTCCTGCAGGCGCACCGCGATACGGTGTTCCTGCTGGATCAGGCGGCGGCCGGCGAGTTGACGGTGTTTCGCAGGCCCTGGGAAGTGAGCGTTGTCCACTGGACGCCGGAACGGATCCGGCAGGCAGTGATCTGGCTGAGCCTGAAAGTCGGCAAGGCGCTGTTGAAGCTGTCGGAAGAGGATTTCCGGGAGCACCATCTGTATGATCTGCTGCGCGAGCACGGCCCGGCAGAGGCGCTGGGCGAGCGCATCTTCCACGACCGGGCCGCGACGGTGCAACCGTACCCGGCCGGTCGGGAGAAGCAGACGATTCTGGTGTTTAGCCCGCACCCGGATGACGATGTGATCAGTATGGGCGGCACGCTGATCCGCCTGGTGGAACAGGGGCACCGGGTTTACGTGGCCTACATGACCAGCGGCAACATCGCCGTCTTCGACCATGACGCGTGGCGATACACCGACTTTGTCGACACGTTCAACCGACTGTTTCAGATCGGGGAAGAACATACGGTCGCGGTCAAGAAGCGGGTGCAGGACTTCCTGGCGACGAAAGGGCCGGGCGAATCTGATTCGGAGGACGTACTGAAGATCAAGGCCCTGATCCGCGAGACCGAAGCGCGGGCGGCAGCGCTGGCGTGCGGCATCCCGCCTGAACAACTTGTGTTCATGGATCTGCGGTTTTATCGCACAGGGACGATCGAGAAGAACCCGATCCACCCGCAGGACATCGCGGACATTGCCGGTCTGTTCGAGAAGTTGGGTCCGGCACAGATATACGTTGCGGGGGAACTGTCGGACCCGCACGGGACGCACCGGACGTGTGCCGAGGCGATTTATGCCGCAGTTCGTCAGGTTCGCGCGCACGGGCAAGATTTTGAAGTATGGTTGTACCGGGGAGCTTGGGAAGAATGGGAACCCCACGAAATCGAGATGGCGGTTCCCATCAGCCCTGAGATGCTCGAACGGAAGAAACAGGCGATCTTTCGGCATCAATCGCAGAAGGATCGGGCGATGTTCCCCGGCGGCAGCGATCGCCGGGAGTTCTGGCAGCGATCCGAGGAACGCAACTTGGGGACTGCCCATACGTACGATCAACTGGGTCTGCCGGAGTTCTTCGGCCTGGAAGCATTCGTGAAGTGGAAAGAATGACACGGAACAACGGACGCTGAACAGGGCAAGCCGGGTTTCAGGTCCAACTGACAACTCGACTGGTTTTTCAGCGGATGAATGGATACCGTGCCAAGCGTCGATGAAAGAATCGCGCCGGAATGATCGGAACTGCCGAACCCAACCGGGCAGCAATCCATCTAACTGAGCGTCAGGCCAACGACTTCTGACGACCGATAACGATTCAAGGCCAAACCTTGATTCGCCCTGTAGGATAAGGGTAAGGGGATAGCGAATAAGTCGACCAAGAGAGGGGGCAGCGAGTATGAGCAATTCACCTAAGCGAGCCTTTGGATCTTCCGCGAAATCGAAGCGGAAAGAAGTGAACCTTGACCTGTCGACTGCACGCCAGATGCTCCCGCTGGTCCGCGGCATCGTGGGCGACATCGTCACTAAACAGGCCGAATTGCAGAAGCTCCATCCGGAGCAGGACAGCCTCGAACGCCACCGCCGGGATCTGGCATGGGTTGAGCGGGACCGCCGCTACCGGATCCAGGAAGAAATCTCGGCCACCGAAAAGGCGTTGAAGCAGGCCGTCAACGAGTTGGGCGAACTGGGGATCGCCATCGTCGATCGCGGCGAAGGGCGAGTCGCCTTTCCGACCCGGATCAACGGCCGGCCGGCCCAGTTCTCCTGGCAGCCGGGCGAAGACAACGTCAATTACTGGAGCTACGAGGAAGAAGAAGTCCGCCGGCCGATCCCGACCGACTGGACACCTGGCACACCGCTCCGATTGAAGGGCAAAGTCAACTGACCGACTCCAGCAAGGGCACCCGCAAGGGTGCCCTTTGTGTTTCACCTCCGCCCCGCATTATCCTGTTGCACTTCCCGCACCCCGATGTACGATGACTGCGGCCCAACCACCTTGAACGCGAAGGGGCGTCTCCATGCCGCAACAGACCGGCCGTGCTGTCGATCGTCGTCACTTCCTGCGGACTGGCCTGCTGTCGACCGGAGCGCTGGGCCTTGGCTCGCTTCCGGCCGTCGCGACATCCAATCATCGCGTCAACAACTGCATCATCCTGTTCCTTACCGGCGGGCCCAGCCAGATCGATACCTGGGACCCGAAGCCCGACGCGCCGGACACCATCCGCGGCCCGTTTCGCCCGATTGTTACGCGCACTCCGGGCATCCACGTCGCGGAAACGTTTCCGCTGCTGGCCGAGCGCATGAACCGGGTCGCCATCCTGCGAACGGTGCATCACGATGCGGCCCCGGTCCACGAGACCGGCCAGCAACTGCTGCAAACAGGGCGACTTTCAACAGCGACTGTCGAACAGCCGAACATCGCCTCCGTCGTGCATCATCTGACGGGGGCCGGACATCTGCTGCTGCCGGGGCCGATCGTCAACACCGGCATCAGCGTCGGCCATGGCCAATCAGCTGGCTATCTCGGCTCGCGGCATGAGCCGCGGAACACGTCGTCGGATCTGGCTCGGGAATCGAGCAAACTCCGCGAACGGTACGGTCATCACGATGTCGGCAGGCATTGCCTGCAGGCCCGACGCTGCATCGAAGCGGGCAACCGCGTCGTCACCGTCAACATGTTCGACACCGTCTTCGGCAACACGACGTGGGATTGCCATGCCGATGGCGGCTCGCTGAATGCATCGCTGCACGATTACCGCGATACGCTCTGCCCGCAGCTCGATCAGGCGTATACCGCCCTCATCGACGATCTCGCCGACCGCGACCTGCTCGACAGCACACTGGTCGTCGCAATGGGCGAGTTCGGCCGCACACCGACACTGAACCCGCGTGGCGGCCGCGACCACTGGACCGGCGCCTGGTCGATCCTGATGGCCGGCGGCGGCATCCGCGGCGGGCGGTCAATCGGCACGACGGACAAGCACGGGGCACACCCGGCCGATCGACCGATCACTTGCGCGGAAGTGGCGGCCAGCATCTACCACGGAATGGGCATCGACCCGGCAACGGCCATGCCGACGCCGGAAGGGGGCGGCAGGCCACTGGTGGAAGCGCTGCCTGTGAGGGAGTTGTTCGCGTGATTCCCGATTTGTCAGCCGCGACCTGGAGAGTTTCCGAAGGGGGGAGCACGGCGAATGACGAATGGCGCAATTGCCGTCACTCGAACAACTTGCTGACCAGCAAGTTGAATCCGGGGATAATGTCTTCTGCCGTCAGTGTGTCATCCGCGTTGAACACCCGCTTTTGATCGCCGCGGGTTTCCGCAACACACTTCCGCACAGGGTTGACGTTCCATACCACCTTCACGCCGGCAGCGATATAGTCGTCTGTTTTTGCAGCGATCGCCGCCTTCGAGTTGCTTGGACTCTGCACTTCAACAACAAGATCCGGAATCGATTCGACGTATCCGTTGCTCGCATACTTGATCGGCATTGAAGCAGAGCAGAAGAATGACACATCAGGTACATATACCGTGTCCGGATTGCGGCGAATGATCAGTCCATATTGACCAAACACGCGTCCATGATTCTGCCTCTGGCCTTGCGCATAGATCTCGCCCTGGATGATCGACTGATTTCCGGCATGGAATCCGCTCGCAGGTGCCATGATGACCAGGGTTCCGTCTACGAGTTCATATCGAGCCGGCCCCGACGGAAGCTGATCGGGCATTGCTTCCAAATCAGCAATGGTGAGCAGGCGCTCGGGCGATGCGACAGGTGGTGGTAGTGTTGCGATCATGGATTGAGTATAGCCCTGTCGAAACGCTGACGCAACTCACTTCACCGTCACCACCACCGGCACCAGGTGGTTGACCATGTAACTGCGCCGATCAACCGAGCGTTCGGTGGGCTGGCCGCGGCCGTTCGTGTCGGTGGCACGCACCAGCAGCTTCACGGGGCCGGTGGCGGCGGGCACGTTCCATGTGTATTCCCACAGCGACCAGACCAGCGGCTGCGGTTTATCGAGCAACTTGGCGGTGTTCCAGGTTTGGCCGCCGTCGGTGCTGACTTCGACCTTCGCCACGGCCGACTCGCCGGCCCATGCCGCTCCGAAGATGCGGTACGGCTTGCCCGCGGGAATGACGTCGTGCAGCCCGGGCCGGGCGATGGAACTCTTCACTTCCATGACGGTGATCGGCAGCAACTGCGGGTAGCCGTTCCAGCGTTCCCAGTAGGAATAGTCGAGCGTTTGCCAGAAGCCGCCGTACGGCTTCTGCGTGACGGTGATGCGCGACAGCCACTTCACCGACGACATGCCGTACCAGCCGCCGACGACCGCGCGCAGCGGTGCCCCATGCGACATGGGCAACGCACTGCCGTTCATCGTGGTAGCCAGAAGTGTTGACTCATGGCGGGCCTTGTCGATCGGGATGCTGCGCGCAAATGCGATCGGCCCGGGTGATTTCGGGTCGCTGTTGATCTGGCCGACGTCGGCCCCTTCGAGGATCACTTCAAGGGCTGCATCGCGAAGCCCGGCCTTCTCCAGGATGGCCGCGAGGGGTACACCGGCCCAGACGGCGTTGCCCACGGCCCCCTGCCCCCACTGCAGGCCGGGTACGGCCGGCGTCAGATGCACCCGGCCGTTGCCGGCGCACTCGATGGTTGCCGGCATCTCGCGCTGCGGGAGTTTCTTGAGGTCGTCCAGTGTCAGTTCCAGCTTCTGCTTCACTTCCCCGTCTACCGTCAGCTTCCAGGTGCCGAAGTCGATCTTCGGCACCGCGAAATGGCTGCGGATGAAGAACTGCTCGTTGGGGATGATGCTCCTCGACAGCGATGCGAACGGGAACTCGAGGTTCTCCGGCTCACTCATTCGCGTGATCATGCCGGGGAAGGCTGGTTCCTGAGCAAAGCCGCGCGTGCCCATGACGGCCCCGGCGGAGATCAGGGCGGAACGGGTGATGAACTCACGGCGGGTGTGCATGATGAATCGGGTCCGAATGAAATGTAAGTGAAGCCGCGACGCGCAGCGGAGCGCACCGCGGCCTTACGAAAACACGCCTGTCACCACCCCGCGCCCTTCGTCAGCGTCTTGACGCGGACGAGGTTCTTGTCGGCGGTGATGTACAGCGTCGAGCCGTCGTCGCCCCAACCGCAGTTGGCGGTCGGCACGCCGGTCGCCAGCAGTCCGAGCAACTTGCCGGCGGGGCTCAGGACCAGCACGCCGCCCGGGCCGGTGGCCCACAGGTTGCCGTCCTTGTCGACCTTCAGGCCGTCGGGCAGGCCCGGCTTTTTCTGCTTTACCCAGTCGGTCGCATCGAACAGGATTTCTCCCTTGCCCACGGTGCCGTCGTCCTTCACCGGGAACTTCTTCCAATACGCCTTCTCGGGATCGGAGTTGGCGACGTACAGCGTCTTCTGGTCCGGTGACAGCGCGATGCCGTTGGGCCGTGTCATCTCATCGGTCAGCAGCGTCAGGTCGCCGTTCGGCTTCAGGCGGTAGACGCCCTGGAACTTCAGTTCCTTGTTCGGGTCCTCCATCAGCTTCGGCAAACCGTACGGCGGGTCGGTGAAGTAGAGATCGCCATTGGTGTGGAAGGCCAGGTCGTTCGGGCTGTTGAGCCGTTTGCCTTCGAACTTATCGGCCAGCGTCTTGAACTCGCCTTTCTTCGCCAGGTCCATCGTGGACAACCGGCGATCGCCGTGCTGGCACAGCACCAAATGGCCGTCTTTGTTGATCGTCAGCCCGTTGCTGCCGGGTTCCTTGCCGGTGAACGGTTCCGTGCCGGTGTAGCCGCTGGGTGTCAGGAACTCTTCGAGGCCTTTCGCTTCCGACCACTTCCAGATCTTGTTCGGCGGGATGTCCGAGAACAGCAGCGCCTTTTCGTTCTTCAACCAGACCGGTCCCTCGGCCCAGGCGAACTTGCCCGGGACGAGCATCTCGATGGTCGCGTCCCTGGGCACAAGTTTGTCGAAGGCGGGATCGTTGCGTTCGATGGTGCCGAGCGTCTTGTCGGCCGCGTGTGCGACCGTGCCGATCGTCAGCAGCACGCCCATCATGGCGGTGCGAAGCATGCGGTGTTCCTCCAGTACGGGCCAGGGGAGTGAGAGTAAAGGTGTGGAATGGCCCGGAGAGCAGATATGGTATCGCGGAAAATGCGCATCTCAAGCGCAAAGCGGGGCGAAGCGAGGGCGATTCGATGGCAGGTCAATTCTTCGGGGGCCCGGCCGGTTCGAAGGTGATCAGCACCTTGGTCTTCAGCGGCGGGATTCTGTCCGTCGTCGCGCCGAAGCCGAGTTCGGCTTCTTCCTTCGAGCTTTTCACCGGCAGGTCGAGCATCGAGTCGGGGAAGTTGGCGATCGAGATCAGTTCGCCGTTGTTGGCGCAATAGAACGGCGGCGCGTCCGGCTTGTCCGGGTCTTCGAAGAAGCGGCTGCCCGCGAAGACCCAGTCATGCTCCATCTGTTTTTTCGTGCGCCGATGGTGGATCCAGCTTTGCGCGGCGGATGTCCGCAGTTTGCCGTTCAGGTTGTACGTCAGCGAGACCTTGATCACATCGCCCTTCGCGGGCTTGTATTCCGGCTGATACTTCACCGTCGAGCCGAACTTCGCCCCCGCGGCCACCAGGGCCGTGTGAATCTGCCGGCCATCAATATCGGCATGCAGGATCGCTTCGTGCTCCTTGGTGTTCGCCTTGCACAGCAGCACTTCCAACGGCCCCTCGCGCATGCAGACCTCGGCCAGCAGGTGAACCCGGCGTGTGCCGTCGGGCAGCTTCTCGAAGAACAGTGTGTTCTCGCGGTTCAGCGCCTTGGCCCCTTCGGGGATCGGGGGAGCCGCTTCCGGGGGGACTTCCTTCTCCTCCTCGACTTCGACGCGTGTCGTCGAGGCTTCCGGATCGGGCTTGGCAGGTTCACCCTGCGAAGGCTCGGACTTGGCGGGTTGCTCGACGGGCGGTTTCCCGCGCCTTCGTGCGATTTCTCCCGGTGTCAACTCATTGGCCGGCCGCGGCGTTGTACCGCTGTTTTGCGGCTGGGTACAACCTGCCATCCAAAGGAAAAGAAATGACCAACCGACGATGACGATCCGGCCATTGAGTGGGGTTTTCATGTGATTCAGCATAGCAGGGGCCCTCGGAGAGAAGCAAACGCAAATCCGCCATCGTTCGCAACGCAACAACCATGCCGGTAGATCATGGCGAATTCGCATGAACGTCAACGATGTCCGTATGCTGACAGGACGGAACGATATGGCCGGTCACCCCGAGAATTGCGATGACCCCTCAGCCGAGCGACCCGAGGCGAACCTGGTGGGCCGAGGCCGGCACCATGACCCAGGTGGCGATCTTCCTGGTGATCGCGGCCGCCTCCTGGTTCATGCTCAAGGAACTGGCGGTGCTTTTGAGGCCGCTGCTGATGGCGGCACTGATCTGCTACCTCGTGCTGCCGATGCACTCCCGGTTGCAGAAGCAGCATTCCGAACCGAAGACGATCGCGATCATGACCGCGGGCGGCCTGCTGATCACCGGCGGTCTGGGGCTGATCGTCTACGGCAGCATCATCTCCATGAGCGATGAATTGCCGCGATTGACCATCCGGGCGCATGACGTTGCGAAAGGGTCGAAGGACTGGAGCAACTTGCACTTGCCGGCGTGGATGAATCACGCGGCGGACGACTTCTTCCGTGCCGAGGCCAAGGGCGTTCAGATGGCGCAGAACCTGGGTTCCTCCGTACTACAGTATGCGGCGAACATCCTGATCGAGACGGCCGTGGTCAGCCTGTACGTGATCTTTCTGATGCTGGAAGCGGGGCGGATGAGGCGGCGGGTTCGCAACGGCTTCGATGCCGATAAGTCGCGGCATATCCTCGACACGGTCCGCACCATCAACGACGGCATCGCAAACTATCTCAAGGCGAAGGTGCGTACCAGTCTGATTCTTGCCGTGCCCGTGACGGTCATTCTGGTGGTATTCGGCGTGAAGTTCGCGCCGATCTTCGGTTTGGTGACATTCCTGGCCAACTTCGTGCCCTACGTCGGCACCCTGGTCGGCCTGGGGGCGCCGCTGGCGTTCATCTTTCTTGATCTGCCGCTCAGCTGGCAACCGGTGGTCGCCATTCTCCTGATCGCGACCTGCCACCTCGCAACGGCCGCGTTCGTGGAGCCGACGATGATCGGCAATGCCGTCGGCCTGAGCCCGCTGGTGGTTCTGATCTCGTTGACGTTCTGGGGCTTATGCTGGGGAATCGTCGGCATGTTCCTCGCCGTGCCGCTGACCGTGACAATGAAGATCGTCTTCGCGAACATCGAATCGACCAAGCCGATCGCGGCCCTGCTGGGCGATACTTGACGGGGCATTCCTACTTCGTCATGTCCGGGAAATTGGTCGATCGTGCTCTTTTGTTGCTTGCGTTTCTCTCATCGATCGTTAATATTCTCTAAGCGAAGAGATAGCTCCCCCGTCTCGGTGCGAACGGTTACGGCACTCGCAGGCCGTTGGCCGAGTTCCTTACTCTCGGGAACTGAATTCATTTCGTTTTCTGACTGAGTTGTCGGCCGTACACCCACAAGTGTCCCCGCATACTCGGGAGCATAATCATGCTGCCGGATAAGGGTCGAGTGTTGCTGCAGTTGCTTGCGCTTGTCACAGTGCTGATGATGGCTATCGGCTTTCTGTTGCCGTTGTTCGTCGCTCTCGTGCTGCGCCCGAAAGTCATCGATCGCGATTCCATCGACGACGACATCTTCTGCTGAATCGTCATGACCGTCGCTCGTATCGCGTTGCGGTTAACCGAAGTTGACCGGGGCCGGCAGCTTTGCACCGGTCAGCCCCGCGATCAGATTTTCCGCGCAGATGGTTGCCATCGCGTCACGCGTCTGCACCGTAGCACTCGCGATATGTGGCGCGATCACGCAGTTTTTCAACTGATACAGCTCATGCTCGGGTGGCAACGGCTCGGGGTCGGTCACGTCCAGCCCGGCGGCGAAGATGGTGCCGCTGTGCAGCGCCCGCGCCAGGGCCGGCTGATCGACCAGCGGACCACGGGCGGTGTTGATGAACACCGCGGACTTCTTCATCTGCTTGAACAGTCCGTCGTTGAACATGCCGCGGGTCTGCTCGTTCAGATCGGTGTGGACCGAGACGAAATCGCTGTCCTTCAGCAGTGTCGGCAAGTCGACACGCGTGGCCCCGAGTTCCGTCTCGATTGACGGCACCGGGTTTACGTCGGTGTACAGCACGCGCATGTTCCAGCCGAAGCGACAGCGCCGGGCGAACGCCTGGCCGATGCGGCCCATGCCGACCACGCCGACGGTGCGGTTCGCCAGATCCTGCCCCAGCCAGCCAAGCGGCTCCCACGTCTTCCAGCGGCCGGCCTTGGCGTCGTCGACGCCCTCAACCAGTCGCCGGCTCGCGGTCAGCAGCAGCACCATCGCCATGTCGGCGGTCGCGTCGGTCAGGACGCCGGGCGTGTTGCCGATGGCGATGCCGCGCGCGGTGCAGGCGGGAATGTCGATGTTGTTGAAGCCGACCGCGAAGTTGCTGACGACCTTGAGACGGGGCGCGGCATCGAGCAGGGCCGCGTCGATGCGGTCGGTCAACAGGGAGACCAGACCATCGCACGCAGCGATCTTCTCGCGCAGAACGCTGTCAGGCGGCGGAAGTTGCTGATCCCACAGGTCAACATCGCAGGCAGCGGTAATTCGGTCGAGGCCCGCGGCAGGAATCCGGCGGGTGACAAAGACATGCGGTTTGGCGGCCATAATGGTGCTCATTGACAATCAGAATCAACGCGCATCTCTTCGGGATGCACGGTACTGACGGTCACGTTGCGACAACCACTCTTATCCCCTCTCCCCCGCAAAGCCGGGGGAGAGGGGATAAGAAAGCTGCAGCAAAACAGTCAGCAACATCATGAATACAAACGTTATCCACCCAAGACGATGTTCACCAGCTTTTTCGGGACGACGATCACTTTCTTCGGCGTCTTGCCGGCCAGCAGCTCGATCACCTTCGCGTCCGCCAACGCGGCCGCTTCAAGACCCGCCTGATCGATCCCGGCGGGGACCAGCAGTTTCGTCTTCAGTTTGCCGTTGATCTGTACGGGGATCTCGATCTCGTCGGCCTGAGTAAGTTCCGGGTCGAATGTCGGCCACGGTTCGTACGCCAGTGACTTTTTGTGTCCCAGCACGCGCCACAGTTCTTCCGCGACGTGCGGCGCATAGGGGGCCAGCAGCAGCACCAGCGCTTCCATTGCCTGCCGGGGCCGTTCCTCGCGGTTGGTGAAGTGGTTGCTGAACTCCATCATGCAGGCGATCGCGGTATTGAAGCGCAGGCCTTCCGTGTCTTCCGTGACCTTCTGAATGGTGCGATGCAGCAGTCGCGTGGTTTCCTTGTCCGGTTCGATATCTCGAATGCTGGTATTCAGACGGACATCTTCCGCGTCCTCATCCGTGATCTGCCGCCAGACGCGGGCCAGGAAGCGGTAGACGCCTTCCACGCCCTTCATGCTCCACGGCTTCACCGCTTCCAGCGGACCCATGAACATCTCGTACAGGCGCAGGCTGTCGGCACCGTAGTCCTGAATGACTTCATCAGGATTCACAACATTCTTTCGGCTCTTCGACATCTTGTCCGCGCGGCCGGTCAGAACGATTTCTGTGCCCTTCAAGAACGTCTTGCCCTTCTCCTTGACGATCTGATCGTCAGTCAGCGGACTGAATTTTCCCGGAATGTTGCTCTTGTTGCGAAGGGCGATCGAGATCACGTCATCCTGTTTCAACTCCAGACCTTCGATCCCCATTCCCTCAATGATGCCTCGATGTTCGGCAAAGATAGAGGGGTCAACCTGATAGTCTGTGTCTCCCAGAATCATCCCCTGATTGACAAGCCGTTGAAACGGCTCGGGGCAGGGCACGTGGCCGCGGTCGAACAGCACCTTGTGCCAGAAGCGCGAATAGAGCAGGTGCAACACCGCATGTTCAGCCCCGCCGACGTACAGGTCGACCGGCAGCCAGCGCTCGGCCTTGGCGGGGTCGCAGAACGACTCGCTGTTCTTCGGGTCGATGTAGCGCAGGTCGTACCAGCACGACCCGGCCCATTGCGGCATCGTGTTGGTTTCACGGCGGTACTTCTTGCCGTCGAGCGTGACTTCGGTCCAGTCGGTCGCTTTCGCCAGCGGACCTTCGGGGCTGCCGGTCGGCTTGAAGTCTTCCATCTCCGGCAGCTTCAACGGCAATTCAGCGATGGTCAGCGGGCGGATCAGGCCGGTCGGCTTGCCCTCGGCATCGAGTTCGTGCAAGAGCGGGAACGGCTCGCCCCAGTAGCGCTGCCGGCTGAACAGCCAGTCGCGCAGCTTATAGTTCACGCGCTTCTTGCCCAACCCCTTCATCTCGAGCCAGAAGGTGAGGCGAGTCTGAACATCATTGGTCGTGCATCCGTTGTACGGGCCGGAATTGATGGCAACGCCATCGTCCGTGTATGCTTCGGTGAGATTCTCGAGCGTGCTGCCGGTGCGCTTCAGCCATGCGTCCGAAGGTTGTACGACCGCTTTGATCGGCAGGCCGAATGACCTGGCGAACTCAAAGTCGCGCTCATCGTGAGCGGGCACGGCCATGATCGCGCCGGTGCCGTAACTGGCCAGCACGTAATCGGCAATCCAGATCGGCACGCGATCGTTGTTGACCGGGTTAAGCGCGTATGCCCCGGTGAAGACGCCGGTCTTGGACTTCGCTGTTTCGGTTCGTTCAAAGTCACTTTTGCGGGAAGCCTGCTGCTGATAGTCGCGGACGGCTTGATTCTGGGCGGCAGTCACAATCCGGTCGATGGCCGGATGCTCGGGGGCAAGTACCATGTAAGTCGCGCCGAACAGGGTGTCGGGCCGGGTGGTGAAGACTGTAATCTTGGTTGTTTCGTTCAACAGCCGCGGGTCGGGGGGCGAGTTCAGATGGGTGGATGGTGGCAGGTTGAATGTCACTTCCGAGCCGATACTCTTGCCGATCCAGTTGCGCTGCATCGCCTTGATTGAATCGGACCAGTCGAGCGGCTCCAGGTCGGCCAGCAACCGCTCCGCATACTCGGTGATGCGCAACTGCCACTGCCGCAGCGGCATGCGGACGACCGGGTGGCTGCCGCGTTCCGACTTGCCGTCGATGACCTCCTCATTCGCCAGCACGGTGCCGAGCGCGGCACACCAGTTCACCGGCACCACGGCAATTTGGGCGAGGCGTTTGCAATCCTGGTAGCGGCGGACGGCGTCGTCCCCTTCGTTCACCACATTAACGGGGATCGGCAAATCGCTGATCGGTCGGCCACGGCCGACGTTGTGGTCGTACCAGGTGTCATAGATCTGCAGGAATATCCACTGGGTCCACTTCACATAATCAGGGTCGGTGGTATCGACTTCCCGGTCCCAGTCGTAGCTGAAACCCAGCGACTTGATCTGCCGGCGGAAGGTATCGATGTTCTTCTGCGTCGTGATGCGCGGGTGCGTGCCGGTATCGATGGCGTATTGCTCGGCCGGCAGGCCGAAGGCGTCCCAGCCCATCGGGTGCAGGACCTGATAGCCCCGCATGCGCTTGAACCTGCAGAGGATATCGGTGGCGGTGTACCCTTCGGGGTGGCCGACGTGCAGCCCCGCGCCGCTGGGGTACGGGAACATATCGAGGACGTACGCCTTGGGAGCGCCCGTATCTTCATCGGTGCAGCGGAAAGTCTTGTTCGACTCCCAGTGCTGCTGCCAGCGGGGCTCGATCGTTGCAAACGGGTAGTATGGCATGGTCAGGTTGGGATATGTTCGCGGGACGGACAGTCAACAACAGTGTACGGGTGAATAGATATATTGGTTTCGCACGTGTGATTGTCAGCCCGAAGCGCAAGCGAGGGTTGCTACGTATTGTCGGTTGATCCTGCTCTCCGAACGCAGCGGTCTGCGTAGTTGGTCTCTGTTCACGTTGCCGGGGTCGCAGGGGTTGTGCCGCTGTTAACCTGTCGGGCAAGCTCCGCTAACTGTCGCATCCCCTACATCACGCGCCCGCGGGGTGACCACACTGGGCAAAAATTTAACCCGAAAACGGACTATTCGATCAATTGGGCGATGACGGCTTCTTACTCTCGTCGAGTTCGTCCTGATATGGTTTGATCCGTCTCTCAATCGCCGCGATCTTGTTATCGATTGCATTCATCTCATTTCCTTTTCCGCCGTCCGCTTGAATGGCCGCCCGAAGACGTTCCTTATCTGACTGATAACCTTTGGCTTCCTCCTTGCCCGTCTTAACTAAAAAGTTCAGGTCTGCGTCAGAGAACCATGAGACATCTTCAAATCCAAGCATGGAGAACGCCTGAAACACTCGTGTGTGCAGATCTCGTTGAAAGTCGATGTGGAGCTTTGCGAACCGGTGTTTGTCAATGAACGCCGTCCGCAGTTCTGGCTTCTGCGGTATTTCGATGGTGTGAATACTGTCCAAGCGTGCCGCGTACCGGCCCTCGGATTCTTTCCCTAGCAATTGGCCCAAATAGAACACGTCGGGCGAGTCGTTCCCATCGCGAAGAAGAGTGAGATACTTTCTAGCCTTGTCGAAGGTGTTAATTTCTGCCGGCGTTTGCGACGACCATTTTTCAACTGACGCCACTATCACGCTACTCTTGTGCGCTGTCACGCAAGGTCGAGACAATACAAGACAATGATCAGATTTGGAAAGTACGGATTCTCCACCGTTCAAGACATCTGCCTTCCCGGTGAGAAAGAGCTTCACCCCGCGGAGTAGGTCGCCCTGATTTAACGGTTGGCCGTCGACATGCTGTTCAATGATCGGCATTAAACTTGGCCAGTTCGTGTCGGATCGCCTCAGAAACGATGAACCGATCATCGTCCCAGTCAAAGACTAATGGATCGAGGAAGTTCTCGACTGCTTGGTCCTTGTGAGGCGATGGTAGTTCGCGCGCGGATTGATGCACTTCGGGGAGTTCCATTGCCGAAACTGGTTCGCAGGAAATCATTGCGGTGGAAGCAATAAGAACCGCAGCAATATTATTGCGAAGTCTCGTCAGGTTATCGCCGTTTGCAACAACCGCCTGATCTTCAGATGTGTCTTTTGGAGTCCGCCCGAAGAATGCATACGCCGAGGCCTCCGAACTACCACCCAATCCTGCGTAAGTGTTGTCGGATACGATGCCAAAAGAGCGACCGCCTAGCGAGCCGGCGGACTGAATGGCTTTAAGTAAGTCGCCACGAACAAGGTAAGTCGTCCGATCAGTAGATAGTGTGCTCATTGGTCTTTCTCCGCAACAGCATTTGCGATGCTTTGAGCTTCTCTACGCGCTAGGTTCCATTTAGCTACCGCTGTTTTGATCGCCGTTCCACCAGTGATCTGAGTCAGATCATGATGGAAGTTGAAACTGAGCAGTAGCAGATCTTCTGGTGGCGATCCTTCTTCGATCTGTGCGAACACCGGTTTCACGTCAAGACGCAGCCTGCATCCGAGCACGTTTTTGGAGACGTACCCTCCAAACCTTGCATCGGGCAAGTCGAACGCCCTGTGCAAAGGACTCTGTTCGACGAAGAAGAGTCCGCGCGTCAGAGAGTGAACGTCTCCCTTTTCTGGTTTGGCGTGGTAGCGGAAGTTCAAGCCGACCGCTGAGAATGGCGTGTGCGGAAGCAACTCCACAACCTTGCCGATCTTTTCCTCGACTAATTTCTGCTGATCCTCGACACCGGGCCGCACCATCAACTGCAGCAGGTTAGGAGCTACCACGAGTGCGAACCGAGGTGTGATCACCTGAGCAAACACGTTCGTAAAGGCGCAGTCCTCACCGCCAACTTCCTCCTCGGTGGCCAGCCCGTGCTTGGTGAGCCAAAGCTGGCTGAATACCGAAGGGTTGAATTGGTTGGCGACCACAACCACGTTCGAGTC